>NZ_DAVZJY010000056.1:0-11212 GCF_052272535.1 Sutterella sp.
TGAGCTACACCCACCATCCAGATTTTCTTTCTCCCGGCGCTTCGTGCCTTGCGGCCGCCGCGTCGTGAGAAGTGAGATTTTACGGACGCCGCGCTTTTTGTCAAGAGAGGGCCGAAAAGTTTTTTCGGGCCACCCTCCCCCGCCCTTTCTCCTCAGCCCGCGGCGGCGGGCTGCGCGGCCTCCGTCTCGGGCGGAAGGTAGCGCTTGAGGAAGTCGCGCGTGCGCTGCTGCTTGGGATGCACGAGCACGTCGCGGGGCTTGCCTTCCTCGACGACGCGGCCGTCGGCCATGAAGACCACCCAGTCGGCGACCTCGCGCGTGAAGGGGATTTCGTGCGTCACCACCACCATCGTGAAGCCCTCTTTGGCGAGGTCGCGGATGGTGTTGAGCACTTCGCCCACGAGCTCCGGGTCCAGCGCCGAGGTGGGCTCGTCGAAGAGCAGGAGGTCGGGCTTGATGCAGAGCGCCCGCGCGATCGACACGCGCTGCTGCTGCCCGCCGGAGAGCCGGCGCGGGTATTCGTTCGCCTTCTCGAGGAGTCCGACGCGCTTGAGGAGCTTGAGCGCGCGTGGGCGCACTACAGCCGGATCTTCGCCGTGCACGTGCACCGGCGCCTCCATGACGTTCTCAAGCACCGTCATGTGCGGGAAGAGGTTGAAGCTCTGGAAGACCATGCCGATGCGGCGGCGCTGCTGCGCGACGACGCCGTACGGAGCCTCCTCGAGGACGCCGGCCTTTTCAACGTAGCCGATCTGCACGCCGTCGACCTGAATCGACCCGGAGTCGATCGACTCGAGGTGGTTGATGCAGCGCAGGAACGTGGACTTCCCCGAGCCCGAGGGACCGAGGATCACCACGACCTTGCCGCGGTGGATTTCCATGTCGATGCCCTTCAGAACCGTATTGCGTCCGAAGGACTTCACCACGTTGTGGGCCCGCACGACGATCGCCGGGCCGCTCTTGCGGGGACGGACCTCGGTCGCGTCCTCCTCCACGCTCTTTGCCTGCGCCTTCACTTCGAGGGCGGCGTTCGCGTTCGTTTCGTTCGTCATCTTCTCTGTCTCTACGGGGGAGCGGTGGATCAGGCGGTGGGCTGCGGCGCTTCCGGGACGTAGCCCGAATCACGCTCGCCCCTGCGGTAGTGGCGCTCGATCTTCGCCTGAACGACGGTGAGCACCGACGTGATCACGAGGTACCAGATCACGGCGACGAGGAGCAGCGGGATGATCTGGAAGTTTTCGTTGTAGATCGTTTGAACCGAATAGAGCAGATCGTCCATGGCGATCACGGAGACCATCGCGGTCGCCTTCACCATCGAGATCACCTGGTTGCCCGTAGGCGGGATGATCGAGCGCATCGCCTGCGGAAGCATCACGCGGAAGAGAATCTGCCGGCGGCTCATGCCGAAGGCCTCGGCCGTCTCCCTCTGCGCGGGATCGACCGACTGCAGGCCCGCGCGGATGATCTCGCCCATGTAGGCGCCTTCGTTGAGCGAGAGCCCGACGATAGCGGCCGTGAGCGGCGTGATCACGTCGTTCGTCGGGACCATCCACACGCCCGGAATTCCGAGGTTGGGAAAGAGCGCGGCGAGGTTGTACCAGAAGAGGAGCTGTACGAGGAGCGGCGTGGAGCGGAAGAACCAGAGATAGAGGTCCGCGAGCCCGGCGAAGAACGGCATCCCCGACATCTTGAGCATGGCGCAGACGAGACCGAGCACGGTGCCGAGCACCATGGAGATCACGGTGAGCGAGAGCGTCATCTCGATGCCCGTGAGGACGCTCCGGTCGAAGAGGTAGGCCCACACGGTCGCCCAGCCGAAGTTGGGGTTCACCGCACAGGCCCAGACGCTCCCGGCCAAGAGGAGCGCGATCACGATCGTGAGCGCCGTCCGTCCGGGATGCGTCATGCGGCGGGCGCCCGCGACGTCCTTCGCGGTGCGCGCGAGCTCGTCGGAGGTCCAGCGGCGGGCGGCGCCCGCCTCCGTCGGTTTGGAATTCTTCGCTTCCTCAGTCATTTAAGTCGCTCTCAGAAGGGTGCAGGATCACGCCCGGCCGCTCCCGGGGCCCGCAGAAAGGCCACTCGGAGCGGCGGCCCCGTCAGCATCAGTTCTTCTTCGCCGTGGCGAGGTTGAGGCCCGGGGCCTCAACCTCGTTGTAGTCGAGGTTCCACTTCTCCATCACGGCCTTGTAGGTGCCGTTCTCAAAGAGGACCTTGAATGCGTCAAGGAGCACGGGCGCGAGGGGGTTGCCCTTCATCACGACCGCTCCCTGATAGATGTCGTCGAAGCCGTTCTTCTCGCCGACAGCGGCGAGCTCAAGCTTGCCGCCCGACTGGGCGACGAAGTAGGTGAGCGGCGCCTGGCTCGAGAAGAAGGCGTCGGCGCGCCCGGAGGAGAGCGCCATCGCGGGCGCGGCCTGCCCTTCGAAGGAGAGCACCGTCACGGGCTTCTTGCCCTCCTTCACGCAGACCTTGCTCTGCTCCTTGATCACGCGCTCGGCGCTTCCGGCGGCCATCACGGAGACCTTGAGGCCGCAGGTGTCGGCGAGGCTCCTGATGTTGTGCGGGTTGCCCTTCTTCACGGCGAAGACCACGAACTCGCGCACGTAGTCGACGAAGTCGTAGTTCGCCTCTCGGTCGGGATAGTCGCCCACCGGTTCGGTCGAGACGTCGTAGCGCCCGGACTTGAGGCCCAGCATCGTTGCGGAGTGGCCCGCGATCTTCGTCGTTTCGATCTTCACGCCGAGCACTTCGCTCAAGGCCTTGGTGATGTCCATCGCCGCGCCTTCAATCGACTTGTCGGCGCGCGTGATCGTGTAGGGCGAGAAGGAGCCGATCACGCAGTTCTTGATGGCGCCGGCCGCCTTGATCGCCTCGGGGAGCCGGGCGTTCAGGGCCGGGTCGAGCTTCTGCGCGGGGATCTCGGCCGCAGCGGCGGACAAGGTGGTGACTGCAAGGACGGCCGCGAGCGGCGCGGCGCGGAAATTGAACTTCATGATGAATCTCCTCTCAGAATTCGGATTCCAATGCGGGCGGCCCTCAGAGCTCGCCGGGTTGACGCAGTTTCGGCGCGGCGAAGCGCCGGTTTTCGAGCACGGGGAGTGCGGCGCGGCAGCGCTCGACTGTCTGCGCGTCGATGTCGGTGAAGAGAAGCTGGTCGCTCGTGCCGCACTGGGCGACCACGACGCCGTAGGGGTCCACCACCTTGGAGCAGCCGATGTTCACCGGACCGCACTCGCTCACGCCTGCCACGAAGCAGACGTTCTCGAGCGCGCGGGCGCGCAGGTTGAGGTCCCAGTGGGACTCCTTCAGGGGGCCCTTCACCCAAGCGGCCGGGACCACGAGAAGCGTCGCGCCCGCGAGCGCCAGCGCACGCGTCATCTCGGGGAAGCGCACGTCGTAGCAGGTGAGGAACCCGCAGCGGAAGGGGCCGACGTCCACCAAGGCCGGAACTTCGTTTCCCGGCACCGCGTTGTCGCTCTCGCGCGCCTTGAAGGCGTCGTAGAGGTGAAGCTTCTGGTAGACGAGCTTGAGTTCGCCGTTCTGCACGACCAGAAGGTCGTTGGCGTAGCGCTCCTCGCCGGGGATCTTCGCCTGCACGGTGCACACGACCGTCACGTGCCGGCCCTTCGTCGCCTCGCGGAGCGCCGTCACGTAGGGGCCGTCGAGCGGCTCCTTGAAGCGCACGGCCCAGTCGGAGACGCCGGGCTTGCGGGCGACGACGCCTTCGGGAAGGACGAGCAGGTCCGCCCCGCCCGCTTCGGCGCGCTCGACGAGGCCGCGGGTGATCGCCTGATTCTCCGCCGAAGTCTCCTTCACGAAGAACTGCCCGAGCGCGACGCGCAGCGTCGTCTTCTTCTCATTCGACATCTTCAAAGGCCTCCGGAAAGAGCTTCTCGGCGGTGTTGAGGTGCTCCGTGAGGTGCTGCTCGTAGGCCTCGCGGCAGAAGTCGTCCACCATGCGCTTGTTCGCCTCGAAGCCCCAGGCGTCGTAGTCGTGGGCGAGCTTCTGCCCCTCGTCGATCAGGTCCTGCAGGATCCAGGGCGTCGTTTCGGCGTAGCGGCGGCGCTTCTCGCGCCAAACCCTGCGCGAGCGGTCGAGCGTGCGGCAGAGCTCCGTCACGACCCACGGGTTCTCGCGCACGAACGCCTCCTTGAGGGCGAGGATGTGGATGCCCGGAACGTAGCCCTTGTCCTTGTAGTAGGCGAGCTCGTGCGCCTTGAAGTCGCGCACGACGGGACGAAGCCCGAGCGCGCCATCGCAGTAGCCCTTCGGCATGAAGGCCTGGAACATCACGTCGATCCTGCCGTCGTGGAGCATGTCCACGAGGGGGGCCTCGTCGGGCTCGTGGGTGATCGTCGTGCCGTTCCAGAACTGCCGCCCGCGGTTGGGTTCGATCTTGTCGGCCGCCGTGCAGCGCGAGAGCACCCACTTGATCTTGTCGCAGTCGACCCCGGCGCGGCGCAGCAGCGCGCGCGTCCAGGTGTTGCCCGAATCCTGCCAGCCCGAGAGGCCGATCGTCTTGCCTTCAAGGTCCTCGAGCCGCTCGATCGGGCTCGATTCGGTGGTGACGATGTTCCGCGTGCGGAAGCCCCGCATGATGAAGAACGGCACCGCGACGATGCCCTGGGCCGTGCCCTGATCGATTCTGAGGTTGTAGCGCGAGAGGCTCATCTCGGCGGCTTCGCACTCGGCGTCGTCTGCGACGTTGTCGATGAGGGACGCAACGCGCGTGGGGCGGATGTCGAGCTTCTCGGACTTCACGTCGCCCAGGAGGAGCGGCGTCCAGAAGTCCCAGTCACGAAACTTGATGCGCAGCGGAAGAGCCATGATGATGAATCTCCTTTCGGATCGGCCCGGCCGGCCGCAGTGCCGGCGGCGGAGGCGGGCGAAGAGCCCGATGAGTGAAAACGGACGGAGGGGGACTCCCGCAGGTTCCTTGACGGACCAGTGCAGGCGCCATCCGGTGCGGCCGCCCTTGGCGGGAAGCGCATGCCGAAGGCGGGCGACGCACCAAAATGGGGACGCCCTCACGTTTCGTCCGATTCTAGGAATCGAGGCAATTGGATAATTCCCTATGAACTACGACTTTCTGCCGGCTCAAGATTGATGAAGATCAGAGGGTGGAGCGTCCGCCCCCGGCGGATTCCCTCTTTTCCATTGATCCTCCTAGTTTTTCCTAATTCCTGCCGGCCTCGGCACGAATGGGCCTCACGGCGGGCGGCGCCTTTATAATGGCGCCCGACCGCTGTCGGAGTACGTCCACCGGCGTACTCCGGCCGATCTACAGGTAAACCGCAAGAGTGACGACCGCCCCGCCCGCGGGAGAGCTTCCTCACGAGCCCTCCGCCATGCGGGAGCCCCGGCGGCCGAAGGGAGAAAAGCCATGGCGCTCACCACGTACGACTTCGCCTACGGGCACGGCCGCAAGACCTTTGAATTCGACTCCGACGACGTTCTGAAGGTCGTCCGCACGGAACCGTGCGAAGTGATGCAGAACGTGAAGGAACACGTCCTCGAGGCCCTCTACCATCCGATCGGGCTCCCCCCGATCAACGAGATCGTCAAGCCCGGCGACACCGTGGCCTTCATCTGCAACGACCCGACGCGCATCGCCAACTCCGAAGTGTTCATGCCGATCCTCGTCGAGGAGATGAACAAGTTGGGCGTCCCCGACGAAAACATGCGCATCGTCTTCGCGCTCGGTACGCACCGCGCGATGACGCATGAGGAGATGGTGGGCGAGGTGAGCGAGGACGTCGCGCGCCGCATCAAGATGTACAACTCCATCGCGACGAACGCCGACGACTTCGAGTACTTCGGCAAGACCTCGCTCGGCACGCCCGTCTGGATCAACAAGCTCCTCTGCGACGTGGACCACGTGTTCCTCACGGGCACGATCGTGCACCACTACTTCTCGGGCTACGGCGGCGGGCGCAAGGCCATTCTGCCGGGGTGCGCGGCGATGGAGACCGTGCGCATGAACCACAGCCACATGCTCTCCGAAGCCGCCGGTCTCGGCCGCATGGAGGGCAACCCCTGCTACGACGACCAGATGGAGGGCGTCGCGCTCTTCGCCAAGGGCCGTTCGCTCTTCCTCTTCAACGCCATCCTCAACGCCAAGCACGAGTTCCTCAAGATCTTCGCGGGCGACTACATCAAGGCGCACAAGGAGGCCTGCAAGTTCGTGGACCGCGTCTACGGCTGCGAGATCCCGAAGGAGGCCGACCTCGTGATCGCCTCCTGCGGCGGCTATCCGAAGGACATCAACGTCTACCAGATGCAGAAGACGATGGACAACGCCGCGTGCGCGGTCCGCAAGGGCGGCGTCGTAATTCTCCTCGCCGAATGCATCGAGGGCTCGGGGTCGGCGAAGCTCGAGGAGACCTTCAAGCGCCTCACGACCCCTGAAGCGATCAAGAAGGAGCTCGAGGACAACTTCCAGATCGGCGCCAACAAGGCGTACGCCATCACGCGCCCGCAGGGCAAGGCGAAGTTCATCCTCGTCACCGCGCTCAACCGCGACCTCGCGAAGAGCATGCACTTCACGGCGGCCGTCGACACCGTCGAGGAGGCGCTCAAGATCGCCCGTGAATACGTGGGCGAACATCCCTCGACCATCCTGATGCCCGAAGGGTCGCTCACCGTCCCGCGCGTCGTCGCGCCCGAGGCCCACCCCTGCTGCTGCGGGGGCCACGGCCACCATCATGAGGGTGAAGGCGAGCACCACCATCACCACGAAGGCTGCTGCGGCGGCGGGAAGCATTAACCTCCCCTCCGCACCTCCCCGCGGATCTTGATTGTTTCAGGCAGTTTCGAACTGCCTTTTCCGCAGTCAGGAAGCATTTCGGTCCGCGTAGGATAAGGCCTTCCGCTCCATCAGGCCCGCGTCGGCTCACCCGAGCCCTGCGCGGGCCTTTTTGGGTTCACTCTCCTCACGACTCATTTGAGAAAGACCTCGCTCAACATGCCGTCGAACACCACTCGGTCGGAAGCGCCCCTCATGGACCTCCTCGACTTTCCTGAAATCCGCCGCCTCGGCGAAGTCCTCGCCGAAATCGCCCCGCAGCGCGCCTTTTCGATCGCCTACTCCGGAGGCCTCGACAGCCGCTTCCTCGCCTTTTCGGCGAAGCACCTCGGCTTCAAAGCGTCGCTGCTGCACATCATCGGGCCGCAGATCGCCCCCGACGAAACGGCGGGCGCGCTCAAGGACGCCGAGCTCCTCGGCTACGAGCCGATCCTCGTGCCCGCGACTTCGCTCACGCTCTCCGAGCTCGCCCACGCGGGCGCCAACCGCTGCTACGTCTGCAAGCACCACCTCTTCGAGACGCTGATGGAGGTGGCGCGCAAGTCGGGCTGCGAAGGCCCCGTCTGCGACGGCACGAACACCTCCGACCTCGGCGTCTACCGCCCCGGCATCAAGGCGCTCGAAGAGCTCCACGTCTATTCGCCCCTCGCGATGGCCGGGATCTCGAAGCCCCGGATCCGCGAGATCGGGCGCGCGGTCGGGTTCCCCAACCCCGAGCAGTTCGCCCGGCCCTGCCTCTTGACGCGCTTCCCCTATGGGACGGCGCCCACCTCGGACGAACTCGTCGCAATCGCCGACGCGGAGCTCGTGGTCGCGACCGACCCCTTCGGGAAGGACCTCCGCTTCCGGATCCGCATGCCCGCCCACGGCGACGCACGGCTCCACGTCGAGGCCTCCTCGATCGCCGGGTTTGAGAACGCCGACGCCGAGCTCGAGCGCATCGTCGCGCTGCTGCGTCGGCGCTTCGGCGGCAAGCTCCCGAACCTCAGGCTCGAGGTGCTCGAGAAGCTCTCGGGCTACTACGACCAGCTGCAGCAGCCCGAGGGCTGAGGACCGGCGCATCCGGTTCTGCTGAAGGGAGCGCCGACGCCACTCCCGCAGCGCCCGGGTCTTCCGACAATGCCGAAGGGGCCGCCCTCATTTCGAGAGCGGCCCCTTCGGCTTTTGAGCGAAAAGAAAACGGCCGGCTCGACGCCGTAGAGCACACGAAACCTGCACGGGCCGGCCGGCCGCCTTCAGATCAACTCTTTCTGACCATGCCTTAACTACGTTAGAACGTGTAGGTGTAGTTGAGCCAGAGGTTGCGCCCGTCGATGTAGTCGCGGTACTCGTTCACCCACGTGGTCGTGAAGGACGTGTAGTCGATGCCCGCGTCGAAGATGTTGTTGAGCGCCACCGTGAAATGGTGCTGCTTGGCGAGCGTGTAGGACGCGCCGATGTCGACCGTGGTGTAGTTCTTGTACTTCTCGAGCTTTTCCTTGGAAACGTCGCCGTTGGGATTCTCGGCGCCGAACTTCGAGAGCGACTTCAGGTACGCATTGAAGTCGCCCTGAGTGTAGTCGATGCGCGCCGTGAGGGTGTGCTTCGGAAGGTTGTTCGAGCGCCTGCCGTCCTTTTCACCGCCCTTGATCTTCGAATCCATCAGGGTGTAGCCGCCCGTGAAGCTCAGGCCGTGGAAGGCCGCCGTCTTCACGAAGACTTCGGCGCCCTTCGCCTCGACCTTGCCGCGGTTGACGTCGTGCCAGGTGTTGGCGGAGGCTTCACCAAACTGCTCCTGGTCGAGCTGATTCTTGAAGTCGGTGTAGAAGATCCCCGCCGTAACCTGCGCCACGTTCGGAAATTCGACCGTGGTCGAGAGCTCGTAGTTCCAACTCTCCTCGGGCTTCAGATCCGGGTTGCCGTAGATGTACTTCGCCGTTTTGCCGCGTTCGTTGAAGCTGTAGAGCCCGTC
The DNA here is from genome assembly GCF_052272535.1 of Sutterella sp. NCBI lineage: Bacteria > Pseudomonadati > Pseudomonadota > Betaproteobacteria > Burkholderiales > Sutterellaceae > Sutterella > Sutterella sp. The sequence goes on from NZ_DAVZJY010000056.1 coordinate 8,758, forward strand.
GGTGAGCTGCTGGATCGCCGGAGCGCGGTAACCGTTCGCCACGCCGCCCTTGAAGCTCAGGATCTGCGAGGGCTTCCAGACGAGGTAGGCGCGCGGAGAGAAGTGATAGTCGAAGAGGTCGCTCCACTGCAGGCGGCCGCCCACCGTCGCGATCCAGTTCTCGTTGATGAAGTACTCGCCTTCGGCAAAGAGAGCGGCCTGCTTGTGGTCGAGCACGTCCGCAATGACGGGGCTGCCGTCGCTCTTGAAGTAGAAGTTGTCCTCATAGGTCGAGTAGTCGAACTGCGCGCCCGTCTGCAGGATCATGTCGCCCATGTCGCCGAAGGAAAGCGGCGTCTTCAACTTCGTCGCGAGCGTGTAGTGCTTCGAGGACATCAGCGGATCCGAGAAGGAGCCCTTCATCGTCTTGTTGGCCGTGGCGAGCATGGCTGGGTTGCCGCTCTTTCTCGCCGGGCCCGTCTGCGTCTTAATGAGGTCCTGGCCCTGGAACTGGAAGTAGGTCGAGAGTTCACCGATTCTGTAGCGGCCTTCGTGCCCGATCACGGCAGCGTACTTCTCAAACCAGCGGTGCGCTTCGTAGTCCACGGCGGAAGTCGACATCGAACCGCCCTTGAAGCGGGTGTAGTCGAGGTCGAGATAGAGGTCATTGTCGGCGTTGGGCGAGAGGTTGAGGCGCCCGCCGATGTTGCCCGTGTAGCCGTCCGCGGCCGAGTGGGACGCGTAGCCGCCCCCCGGCGTGCGCAGGTTCGAGGCGTCGCGGTCCAAGTAGCGGCCGCGCAGCAGAAGCGAGGCGACCTCGTCCTTGAGCGGGATGCCGAGGTAGGCGCCCGCGCCCCAACGGTTGCCGTAGGCTGAGTCGTCGAACTGCGTGCGTTCGACCGAGAGCGAGCCCGTGAACTGCTTCACCTGCTTCTTCATGATGATGTTCACGGCGCCGCCGATGGCGTCCGAGCCGTAGATTGTCGAGGCCGGACCGCGGATCACTTCGATGCGGTCGACGGCGCCCGGCGGCGGCATGAAGACGCCGCCCGCCTCGAAGCCGTTCTGGCTGTTCATCGCCGGATCATTGTTCTGGCTGCGCCCGTCGATCATGAGGAGCGTGTAGTTCGAACCGAAGCCGCGGATGCTGATCTGCGTCGTGCCCATCTTGGAGGTGTCGATGTCGACGCCCGGGACGTCGACCAACGCCGTGCCGATGTCCTGAACGGGCTTCGTCATGAGCTCCTCACTCGTGATGACGGAGACGGAGCCCGGCGCTTCGCGGGTGTCCTGGGCGTAGCCTGTGGCGGAGACGACGGACGTGTCGAGGGTGGGAGCCCTCCGGGACGCATTGGCGTGATGAGAAAAAAAGGGAAGGCAGCGTCGCGGAGACTCTCAAAAAGCCGCGCCGGCCCGAGACGAAATTCTATACACCACAAATGCGAACGCTTCTCACAATTGTTAAGCAGAAAAAGTGCCTCTAGTACAGATAAATCCTTGTTTATCAATGCATTGACGTGCGATTCCGAATGTAAAGACGCCCAAGCGTAAACGAAAACTTACGCCTCATTGCAAAAGATCTTCATGGAAATCATTTGCATCTACGCTCAAAACAGACTGTTGGGTAAGCGCATGCAAACCATGTAACAAAATGTTTCGACGAAGCTTCGACCGGCGTCTCCTGAGTGGGATCCCGCCGCTCCTCCGGTGAGTCCGGTAGGATTCAGGGAATGCGCCCGTCGCCGCCAGCCGGTGCGGGCTTCCCTTTCTAAAAACGCGCGCTATGAACAACCTCTTCAAGGACTTCTGGAAAATCTGGACGAGCAGGGACCGCCGGATTTCGCTCCTCATGGACGCGGGCATCTGGATCTACGGTATTGCGTCCGACAAGATCCTCTTCACGATCCTCGGCGGCGGCGCGCTCATCTGCGGGGTGTTTGCCTGGTACCTCGAGGCCTTCTCGGACGACGAGGGCGACGATAACGACGCGGGCGGTCACGGCCCAGACCGCGGCGACGGGTAGCCGCCGCTGCGGCCCGGAAATGCCAAAAACCTCCGGAAGCGGACAGCCTCCGGAGGTTTTCGTTTTGTAGGCTCAGTCGTGCGGCGTCAGCCCGCGAGCTTGAACTGAATCGGGAAGCGCAGCCTCACGGTGTTCCTGGGTTTCCCCCAACTCGACTGGGCGTCGTCCAGGGCGCGCATGGCCGCCTTGTCGAGCATCGGGTGGCCGGCGGACTTGAAGAGCTTCAGCTCGGTGAGTTCGCCCTGCGCGTTCACGATGAACTGCACGACGGCCGTGCCCTCAATGTGGAACTGACGGGCCTTTCTCGGGTAGTGGAGCTCACGCTCGACGGCGCGCTTCACCTGCGCGAGGAAGGGATCGTCCACTTCGCCGTAGACCAAGGTCGAGATGCCGCCTTCGGCCGACGCCGTCTGGGCGCCGGGAGCCGCGGCGGGGCCGGGCGCGGGCGACGGG
>NZ_DAVZJY010000057.1:0-10999 GCF_052272535.1 Sutterella sp.
CGCGTGCGCGGGGAAGGCACGCAATCTCCCTCGACGCGATTGATCCGCGCGGAAACATCCCCGCGTGCGCGGGGAAGGCGAAGCCGGGGAAGGGGATCTGGACCTGAACGTAGAAACATCCCCGCGTGCGCGGGGAAGGCGGGCGCGGCGTCGGTGTTGGGAGAAACGGGATAGAAACATCCCCGCGTGCGCGGGGAAGGCCGCTTGAGCGCGGCCTTGAGCGCCTCGCGCTTAGAAACATCCCCGCGTGCGCGGGGAAGGCCCTCAGTGCTCTTGGGGAACAGACGCGCTCAGAGAAACATCCCCGCGTGCGCGGGGAAGGCACGGCCTTCTGGAGCGCGGTGATGTCGCCTGCGGAAACATCCCCGCGTGCGCGGGGAAGGCTTGATCTTCTTGCGTGAGGATCTATGGAGCGAAGAAACATCCCCGCGTGCGCGGGGAAGGCAGCAAGATTTCGTGGATGCCTCTTCTTATGCTACAACATATTGTTAAAGAACAAGTTTTAGGGTTATCCCCTAGTTCATTGCGGGTTAGCTTTGTTTGACATACCTAACGCCATACACCTTTTTTCTGCCAAAAGCTAAAGGTACATCGTACAGTTGCACGGCTCCAGGCTCATCAACCCCTACTTCTTCACAGGCATTAAGAATTACCCAAGGTTCCGGCTTACGATTGGAAAGCGATTTATTCATTTCCTCTAAAGCACTCTCTTCAGATTTAAATATGCCACCGAAGATAATTTCAGTCGGAGCACAACTCTTTCGACCCAAATACAAATCCCAAACCGGATTGAGCAAACCATCTTTTATGCGCTTGCTCCATTCTTCCGGTATGTGAATCAAAACCTCAAAAGATTCATCCTGGAGGTATTCTCTATACGTCAGTCGAGCCCCACCCCCAACAGCCTTTTTACCTTCTGCCGTTTTAGGTATGCACTCCAACTGCCAAGGGTCTTGATCGTCATAACCATTACCAACCATATGAAAATCCGAAAGGATCGGCCGAATCTCCTTCGCACTTTCACCCACTCTGAAAACCTTCATAGGTAGATTGGAAAACAACTGCAGATTTTCTTTTTGCGGTCCGCCAAGACCCAACGCGCAAAAAATCAAGCCGATAATCCCAGACTTAGTCGGAAATGCCTGTGTTTGGCGATTCCAGAACTTTGACCGATCCCCCCAACTTTGCAGAGGACCAGACAAAGTCAACCGCAAAATTGCCGTATCCATCACAACTTCTCCAGCGTGGCGGAAATATTAGATACCAGGTCATCAATCGAGTCGTCATTCAAGCCAAAATCAAAACTCGCAACTTTTCCATAGAGGCTGCCACACTGTTTTTCCTTACGAGCAAGCTCCGCATTCAACTTCTCCACGCTCGCGGTCAAGTAACCGCCTTCGCGAGGCGCGCGAACCGGCTGATCAAAGCTACACTGCAGTCGCTGTCCATTGCGAATCAAGATCTTGGCGAAATCCCATGTATTAGACGCCGACATGGTCGCCTGCCTGGCGGAAGGCACCGCCAAATAAAGAGCCTTCACAAAGGCTTCCACCGGCACTTTGAGATCCTTGGAGTCATCGATTCCAAGCGTTTCAGCCAACTTGTTCAGGTTCAAAGAGATGTATCTGTAATAGGTGGCAGACACATACTCGGAGGTCCCCATGTGCCCAGCATTCGCACTTGCAGGATCCTTCACGGCTTCGTCATCAAGAGCTGTAAAGAAATCAAGCTCCGATTCGGAAGCATGAGTCGAAATTGCGTGGCTGAATGCGCATGCCGCCTCAACATTGAGGGCACTGGCCTTGGCAACCATTCTGCCAAACAGAGCAATGTCAAGACCGTCCAGGGCATCAATTTTTGCTTTAGAAAGAAGCTTATAGACCTCTTTGTCCTTTACGGATTTCGCATCAAACGCCTTTGTTTCAATGTAGTTTGCGAGAGATTCATACTCCTTGTCAGTAAGAAATAAAAGCGAATCGTCGGACAAGAATGCAGCAACAGCTTTGGCGCATTCCTCGGCAGCTTTTTCATCCGAAGTTTTCTCCAGGATGGCCGTCTTCAGAAGAGCTTCCACTCGCTTCGTCCGAATGCCAAGCTTTAAGCCGAGTTCGTGGAGCTGCTGTCGAACAGCACGCTTCCAGCACTGAGAACTGACACGTGCACGCTCAACGCCACCGACGATGACGGACTTCGGGCTTCCGACATCATCCCGATTGAGGCAGGATACCGGGAAAGACTGAAGAATATGAAATTCAATAATAGGAAGCTTGTTCATTTTAAATCTCCTTTACATAACAGCAAGTTGCAAAAACCCATATCCAAATGCGCGACCCTTTCCGATGCCCATGCGCGCAATTTGTTCAAACTTAGCACGATCTTCTACGTGCAGCTTACCAAATATTCGAGCCCGGGCAAATTTCAAAAGCATCTCATTCTTTCGAAAAGAATCTAATTTAAGCTGATCGACCATACTTATGGTCACATCAGCACCCGCGGCCTGCATACGCCGCACGAACCACTCACGAACATCAGCTTCGTTGGTGAGCGCACGTCGGAAACCCGGCCTGCCGAGGACTGAGCGAACTGGATTTACGACGATCTGAAATCGATAGTTCTCGTGATCCAAAAAACTCTCCGGAAGGGATCGATACATCAACCGAACATCCTCAGGCAACACACTGGCCTCTTCCTTGAGCGAAAGCATCGTCAGAAAGTCAATTACACGCCCACACAAGTGCTCGCCTCGATCGACCCATTGAAGACCACTTGGTTCTGATCCCTTGTCAGAAATTTCCTTTGGCCTTTCCAACTGCACAAGATCGAGCATCAGTCGGTGGATCGAATATGGATCGGTCACCCTCAAACGAGCTACAGCCGTCGGTTGGAGAATAAGTCTTCCTGCATAAAGCTGCTTCACTTTGCATCCTCCGTTGCCTGGGGTTTATCTTCGGAAGCATAAAAATCCATCACCCATTTAGCCTTGATCTTTTCAGGATTTCGATCAAACCACAAAATGTCCTTGAGCAGGTCTGCATATTTCAGCTTGCCGGGAACGCGATTGCGAACAAGCTGCAAAATTGGCCGCAAAGCATGGCAGACAGAAACGGCATCCCTGCAGGCAAGCAGCCTGCGCAAACGAATCACAGAGGGCACCGAATCAACGTCCTCCACAGACTTCGATTTATCATTCCAGCTCTTTCGAAGAGCCTTGCCAAATTCGTCCGACCCATCAACCAATGCATCTTCCCATGCAATGGAGGAGCCAATCAGCAAACAGGCTTCACGAGCCACTTCATTCCGAAGATCAAAATAGCCCGCTATGTATGAATAGGATTTATATGCCTGCCTCGGACTGATCGCCCTTCTAAAGGAAGACCGATACTCTCCATCAGTTTCCTTTTTCTTGAAGACCTTTGCTACAAACTTTTCTGCCGATTCTGATAGATAATATTTTTTGCTAGTTTCCATGCCGCATCTCCTTTACTGAAATTGACTTTCTAAATTTGCTTAAATTTGGCCGATGCTTCGCCCATGCCAGAAGTTGCCGAGCTCCTTCCGCCGCACAGGCTTGAAAATAGATTGTCTCTACATATCCGGCAAATATTCGAATTAAATTAGAACATTCTCCGATCGAACATTGATTCACAAACTCACTCCCCTTCGTATCGGCCAACCGCCAGAAAGACTCAACTGCCGCCGCAGCCCTCTTTTTGGCTGCGTCAGAAGCCTTTCCTCCCTTGTCGGAAGAGTTTCCCGTCAATTCGTCAAAATAACTTGCAACGCACGAATAGAGGATCTTCGAAAGATCAGAAACCTTCTTCATCCCATCGACATACCGAGCGAGGAAACCTCCGACCTCCCAGCCAGAATGAAGCATAAATTTCTGCTCCACGAATCCGTCCTGAGCTGAAAAATATTGCTCACCAGCTTTGTCGCTGATCTGCAGGCCCACACACCACACGCCGACACAAGCAGTTCCGTCATCCTCGGACCCACGATTGCGCGCCTCGTTCATGAGCCAACAGCCTTCCTTTCCGTATTTCCCGTCGAAGGCCAAAATGCTTTCGATTTGCCTCCAAGGCTGCTCTCCTGTCTGAGCACGAAGCGCGGAGTACACCCCTCCCTTCAATGCTTTAAGCGAGACACTGGGGTCGGCAACCCCAGAAGTGATTGGGGGATAGGCGATGCCTGTCGTCATGTTGAACATGCCCGTTTCCTCGAGAAGGCAGAAGCGGGAAAGCGGGAGTAGCCTGCCCTGAAGACTGGCGGCATATGTCAGCGCCGCTTCGCTGTCTTCGCTATCCGGCATGTGCTCCCATGCAGGACGCCCGATTCCGGTCGTCAGTTGCTTTGCATTGCTCCGAAGGTCTGCTTCCGTCAGCAGGTTGAGCCAAAGCGAGGAGAACAGGTCCTTTCCCAAGGGGACGCTGTGGAGCCATCCACGACCGAGAGCTGGCGAAGCCGGTGCCGAACCGCGTTTTTGAAGGTCCTTCGACAAAATTATTGTCATATCAGCCTTCTTGCCGCCGAACCCCAGAATGAGTTGGTGCAGCAATAGATAGGCTTCTTCAGCGGCCGTCAGTTCGCTCGCGGAATTGCTCTCCAGCAGCAGCGTGGCATTGCCCGTGCACACGCCGAGCACCAACGCTCCTGCCGGCAGCGCCTTCTTCTCGGACACGACCTGCGGGTACTGAAGAAAAGGATGCTTCTCATCAAAGAGATCAAAAGCATCTGCATGGATGTCGAGATATTCCACTGCATTAGCCTTCATCTCCTCGATGGAGAGGCCTTCGAGGTCGTCATCTTCTTCAAGCGTGCAAGCAGCCTGCAGTACTGCCAGAAGCAGTCTGAATACCACAAAGCGTTCGGTCGGCGTCCCCGCAAGCTTCGGAGGTTCCTCAAGCGCAAAAAGCTCCCTTAATCCAACTGAATCCGCCCCCTCCAACTTGATCCAGGGTTGCAGCGCCAAATTAAACGTCTTGCTGCCCATGCAGTGCTCCTTTGTCTATTTCAGTCCATGCTTCAAATGCTGGTCAAACTCATCACACCCATGCATCAGTTGGTGACGCCTGGGAATCACTTCTCGTCCGTCACTGGAATCTCAAGCCGCCGTCCCTTGTATAGAAGGCACGCACGCCCTTCGACTCCACCGGGGCGCCATCGGCGAACTGAAGTTCCCCGTCAGACGACATATACGCGATGGGAACCGTATGAAAACGCCGAGAGTGGGAAATGAACGTCTCAAGGTCCGAAGGAAGGCGCGATGCACGCTGATCGAACTTGATCGGCCGTGAACTCTTCACCAACCGCGACTCAAGCCACAACGCCTTCGCAGCAAGCCCCGAGGGCACTTCGCTCAACTCAGTGGGATCAAGAACGAGGATCGGCCACGTCTTCTGATCGATGTAGCGCGTTGCCGGCTCATCCTCGTCGGATTCGGTCACACCGCTGAAGCTGAGTGCAGACAGCGCCGCCGTAGAGAAGGCCGTCGCCCGCTCCTCAAAGGACTTCTTTAGCGCGCAGGCCTCTTCGCCGGACTCCTCTCGTTCGGCATAAGTCTCCTCAAGAAGCTGACGCACCTCTTCGGGCATGTCCACTTCGGCTCCTTGCTCCAGGCGTCGCTCCAAAACCTCCAACGTCCTAAAGAGAATGTATGGTGGTGAATAAACTTTTCCACTCAACCCGAAGCCGTTTTCGAGCGAACTGCCCTCTTCTGTATGGGAACCCTGCTCCGGCGCAGCCACGATCCAGGCCTGAGGAGAACTACACCCGATCGGACGCACACGGTCTGGATGTCGCCAGAGACGCCCAAAGCGCTGAATGAGCAGATCCGTCGGGGCAAGTCTCGTCACCAGGAAATCCGCATCGATGTCGAGCGACTGCTCGAGCACCTGCGTTCCGACCAGAACCCGTCCGCATTCACGACGCCTTGCATCTCCGCCCCGCCCGTAAATGCCGGTCCACTCTTTCTCCAACCGTTCTCTGTCCACCGGACGGAAGCGCGAGTGCAGGAGACCACTGACCACCCCTGCATCCTGAAAACGCTTCGCCGCAGCCTGAGCGGCCGAAACTGTATTTTCGATCCAAAGCACCTGCTGCCCACTCATCGCCTTTTGGAGCGCAGCTCGATAAGCCTTCTCCTCAGCCTCCTCGCCTTTGAGCAGCTTCAGCTCAATGCGCTTGTGCGAACCCGCTGATGCTTCAAGCGCTTGGGTTTTGATCGTGTCCCCCTGTTTCGCCGTAAGCAGAATCGGCGACTGCGTCTTCACGATCTGCTCGTCCTTCACCCCCAAAAGTTTTGCTCGCGCAGCATCGGTCAAAGTGGCGCTCAGGATGATCACGACGCCGTGAAGTGCTTCGACGTGCTCAATCAATTCGTGAATGAGTGTTGACGTGTAGGCATCGTACGAGTGGATTTCATCGAGGATCAGTACCTTGCCGAGTTGAGCGACAGCCCGAACGGAGGCAAACTTTTGAGACTTCAGGAGTCCGAGCAGCATCTGATCAACCGTGCCGACGCCGAAGGGCGCAAGCAGCGCCTGTCTGTTGGAAGAAAACCAACTTTCTCCCGGCGCGGCTTCCTTACCCATCTGAGCCTTGAGCAGCCGCGCGCCGCCGTGAATGAGCTGCACGCCACCGGCGGGGGTGCGGAGAAATGCCTGCACGGCGGAGTCAACTCGATCGTGAACCTTGTTGCTCGTGAGCTGCGTAGGCAATGCGAAATATATTCCGCCGGCATCGCCTCGGCGAATTGCCTCAAATGCGAGCCCCAACGCCGCCTCCGTCTTTCCGCACCCCGTAGGCGCTTCGAGTACGTAAACGCCCGGACCGGAGTAGAGCGACATAAACGCCTGCTGCTCCGGACGCGCTGAAAAATGGAAGATGCCGTTGAAATCGACTCCCTCTCGGGGCTCAATTTCGGCGAAACCCGCACGAGCGACCAAATTTTCGGCCACTTCACGCTCCGTCCCTTCCGGTATCGCCTCCGCCTGCTGAGAGGCAATCCAGTCGGAGACGACTACAAGTCCGGTCCAAACATCTTTCTGGACCGTTTGGAGTGCCTGTATTTTCGAGAGTGTTGGAAATGCATCCGCATGAAGTGCATTCATAATCTCTCGGCAGAGCGCTTCTCTGGGAGCGACCCACTCCATGCCCCCGAAGGCAGGAGACGCCTGAGACTCCATCCTCGCCTTATCGGGCCACCCGTGGTGAGCGCCCACTACATAGGCGCACCCGCGATCTTTGGTAAGCGCCTTGACGACAACCGCGCCGACATGTGCGTGAGGCACTTCGGGAACGTTCGTGCACGTCTGGCTGACTTCGGCCCAGAACTTGACCTCCGGATCCACAGGCGGCAGGAACCGAAGCATCTTCCCGAGGAAAAGCGGATTGATCTTGCCGATGTCGTGAAGCCCCGCCAGCACGGCGAGGTTATCCGGCACAAGCATCTCTCGATCCTTCAAACGGAGCAGGTCAATCAGTCTTCTGAGAACCCAGCCCGCAATGAGGCCATGCTGACGAACACTGATTCCAAGAGAATTGTCCGGTGCGCCTGCATGGACCGTTTTGGCGGGGAAGATTCGAGCCTGCTCGGGGGTAAGAGTCGTCATGAATCGATCAGTCCGGTAGAGGAGAAATGATGATTCATGCATTATCAACAATTGAGCTCAAAAAATCATGCCCTGTGGTTCAGCTTCCCTGTATACAAGACGCCTTGTTGTTCATCGTCCACATGACTTAGGGTTTACTCGAATCCTCTAATTGTTCTTATCTCCTTACCCAGACATGGAAAAAAAGGGCTCCCGAAGGAGCCCTTCGAACCGGACGCCGCAGGAGCGCCCGGTTCCCTGATCAGCCGCGTGCGGCGGATCAGCAGATCTCGCGGATCCAGCCTTCCGGCGCTTCGATCTCGCCGTCCTGGATGCCGGTGAGCGTGCTGCGGAGCTTGCCGCAGATCTCGCCCATCTTCTCCATGCCGGACGGGAAGACGATGTCGCCTTCGTGGGTGTGGATGAGACCCACCGGGGCGAGCACCGCGGCCGTGCCGCAGAGGGCGCATTCCTTGAAGTTCTTCACCTCATCGAAGCGGACCTTGCGCTCGACGACCTTGAGGCCGAGGTAGTGTTCGCCGACGTAGACGAGCGAGCGGCGGGTGATCGACGGGAGGATCGAGTCGCTCTTCGGAACGACGAGGTTGTTGTCCTGGTCGACGAAGATGATGTTAGCGCCGCCCGTCTCCTCGACGTAGGTGCGCGTCTGCGGATCGAGATAAACGTTCTCGGCGTAGCCGTTGCGGTGCGCCTCCATCGTCGGGTAGAGCGACATGGCGTAGTTGAGGCCGGCCTTGATGTTGCCCGTGCCGTGCGGAGCGGCGCGGTCGAAGTCGGAGAGCGCGAGCTTCAGGGGCTTCACGGCGCCCTTGAAGTAGGCGCCCACCGGCATCACGAAGACGCGGTACGTGAAGGACGGAGCCGGAGCGACGCCGATCTGCGGGCCCGAACCGATCATGAACGGACGGATGTAGAGCGAGCAGCCGGTGCCGTAGGGCGGAACCCAGGCGGCGTTGGCGCGGACCACTTCGTCGATCGACTTGATGAAGGTGTCGACCGGGAGCGGCGGCATCTCAAGGCGCTTGGCGGAGTCGAACATGCGCTGGGCGTTCATGTCCGGACGGAAGGTGACGATCTTGCCTTCCTTCGTCGTGTAGGCCTTCAGGCCTTCAAAGCAGCTCTGTGAATAGTGGAAGACGCAGGCGGACTCAAGGAGGTGCAGCTTCTCATCCGTGATGAGGCCGTCTTCGGTCCACTTGCCGTCATCCCAGGTCGCCTGCCAGCGGTAGTCGGTCTTCGTGTAGCCGAAGCCGAGCTTCGACCAGTCGATGTTCTTCTTTTCCATTTTTTCATCCACGTTTTTTCAGCGTCCGGCCGCTGCCGGCGCCGAGGGCTGAATCCCGTCCGGGCGGGTCCCAAAAAGCCCGCGTCAGAGGTACGCGGCCCGAAGGGAGCCTCCCGCTCATGGCGGAGATCCGAGAAAACTCAGTCTTCCAACGCATCCGGCGGCGCGGGAGCGGGCCGGTGCTCGGAATGGAGAAAATGCTAACACCCGGGGTATTCCCGTCCCTTCGAGCCCTCTAAGGCTTTCTGACTAGCGGATTCGACGCAGAACGAATCCGCGGAAGTTTTTTTCGCATTGATCGCGTTAATTCAACGCTCTTTCCATAGATATCAACGCACTATGCGAAATGCTCTTCATTTATTGCATCCTCCGCACCTCTACGCCCCTTCCGGCGCCTTCCGCCGGGTCAAACGCGGTACGGGCGTTTACACAAAAAGGCCGCTCAACGACGTCGTGCGGAACGAGTCGATCCAAAGTCTGACTATACTTTCGGGGTTTTCACTAGCAACAACCTCCCGGCGGGCCCGATGAGCCCCGCCGGAGAAGAGCCGCGCCGCCCTTCGGGGCGCAGCGCGGCGCCATCAGGGAAGAAATTCAAAAATGATGATCCGCACCATGCTTCTCACCTCCGTCTTCGCCTCCGCCGCGGCCTCCGCCGCCGGCATGGAGGGCATGCAGGGCATGGACCACTCGATGCACGACATGCACGCCGGCCACGCGATGCAGATGCCCTCCGAGCAGGCCCCGGCCGTCAAGGCGACCGGCGTCGTGAAGGCGGTCGACGCCGCGGCGGGCAAGATGACGATCGCCCACGATCCGATCCCCGAGCTCAAGTGGCCCGCGATGACGATGCGCTTCACCTTCCGCGACGCGAAGATGGTCGAGGGCCTCAAGGCCGGCGACCGCGTGAACTTCACCTTCACGCAGGAAGGGAAGCTCTCGGTGCTCCAGTCGATCTCGCGCTGAGTTCCTCCTCTGAGGAGACCGGCCGCAGCCGGTCTCCCGCTGCCCAAAGTTTCCGCCCGGCCCGCCGCTTGGAGCGGGTCGGGCTTTTCCGCATTTTCGTCCGCCTGAGCTTCGCCATGTCCGACGCCCCGACTCCTCCCGCCGCCTCTTCCTCCGCGCCACGCAAAACCGGCTCCCTTCTTCCCTTCGTCTCCGTGCTCTGCGCCGCGCTCGTGGGCGCGGGCCTCGGCGGCTGGGCCGTCTGGCACTGGCAGGAGCGGATCGCCGCGGGGCTCGGCATCAAGACGCCCGCGGCCGCGGCCGTCGCGGCCGCGCAGGTCCCGCCGGGGGTGGAGTTGGCCGAACCCGATGAGAACGGCCGCCCCGTCCTCTATTGGTACGACCCGATGAAGCCCGACGCGCACTTCAAGAAGCCCGGCCCCTCGCCCTTCATGGACATGGACCTCGTGCCGAAGTACGCCGACGAAGCCGGTGCGCTCCCGACCGCCGCCGGGATCACGATCGACCCGACGATGGTGGAGAACCTCGGGGTGCGCTCGGCCCGCGCGGCCGAAGGGCGCCTCACCTATGAAACCCGCGTTCCCGCGGAAGTGGTCATGAACGAGCACGCCTTCGCCCTCGTGCAGGCGCGCTCGGCGGGCTTCGTCGAGGAGGCCGCGCCCCTTGCGGTCGGCGACCGCGTGCACAAGGGCGACCTCCTCGCGCGGGTCGTGATCCCCGGCTGGAGCGACGCGCAGGCCGAGTACCTCGTCCTCGTGAACTCCGGCGCTGGGCAGGCCGAGGTCGAAGGCGTGCTGCGCCGCCTGCGGCTCGCGGGCATGCCAGAAGACGACGTTCAGGAGCTCGTGCGCTCGCGCCGGGTGAAGACCATCTTCACGCTCCGGGCCCCGATCGACGGCGTCCTCACCGACATTGCGCTGCGCTCCGGAATGAACGTCTCCACCTCCCAGACGGTGGCGCAGATCGAGGGTCTCGACCCCGTGTGGGTGACGGCGAGCGTGCCCGAGCGCTATGCGGCGTCGCTCGAAGGCGCGGACCTCGTCCTCACCGCCGACGCCTATCCGGGCCGCAGCTGGCACGCCCTGAAGCACGTGATCCTCCCGGGCGCCGATCCGGCGACGCGCACGCTGCGCGTGCG
>NZ_DAVZJY010000058.1:0-10931 GCF_052272535.1 Sutterella sp.
CGGCCGCCTCAACGGCCGCGCGGCGGGCCGCCGCGCCTTCGCCGGCCGCGGCGGTGACGAAGAGCACCGGACCGCCCGGCGAATGGAGAATCTTCGCGTCCGGATCGGTTTCGAGCCGCGGATCCACGACGACGCGCAGCGGCTGGCGCACCTGGTCGGCGAGCCGCACGTTCATCTGCGGGTCGTCGGCGCGCACCGTGCCCGCGCCGGTGAGCACGGCGCCCGCCCGGGCGCGCCAGAGCTGGCCGTCCGCGCGGGCCGCTTCGCCCGTGATCCACTTCGAGCGCCCGTCGGGGAGCGCCGTGCGCCCGTCCAGGGTAACGGCGGTCTTGACGCGCACCCAGGGCGTGCCGCGGGTCATGCGGGTGAGAAAGCTCGCGTTCACCTCCTTCGCCTGCGCCTCAAGGACGCCCAATTCGGTCGGGATGCCTGCGGCCTCGAGCATCCTCAGCCCCCGGCCGTGCACCTTCGGGTTGGGGTCGCCCGTCGCGGCGACGACGCGGCCGACCTTCGCCTCGATGAGCGCGAGCGCGCAGGGCGGCGTGCGCCCGTAGTGCGAGCAGGGCTCGAGGGTCACGTAGACCGTGGCGCCCTCGACGGATTCGCCGCGCGCCGCGGCGTCGCGCAGGGCCATGATCTCGGCGTGCGGGCCCCCGGTGCGCTGCGTGAAGCCCGCGCCCACGAGGCGCCCCTCGCGCACGATCACGGCGCCCACGGACGGGTTCGGAGGCGACAGGCGCAGGGCCTTCTTCGCCTCGTCGAGTGCGAGGCGCATCCACGCCTCGTCCACGCGCCGCCTGAGGGCTTCGGCCGACTCGGCGGGCTGGGAGCTGCTCTTCTCTCCGGTCAATTCCAATGCTCCAGCGGGATTTCGTCCGTGCGGGTCTCCTTGAGCGTGCTCTCGATCATCTTCACGAAGGCCTGCGGGTCGCTGATGTTGAGGTACACCGAAGCGAAGCGGATCCAACCGATGATGTCGATCTGGCGGAGCTCCTCAAGGACGAGTTCGCCCACGCGGGTCGTGCGGATCTCGCGCTCGCCCGTGGCGACCATCTTTTGCTCGATCGCGTCCACCGCGGCGTCGATGCGCTCGCGCGAAACGGGGCGCTTTCTGAGCGCGAGCATCATCGAGCCGCGCAGCTTCTCGCGGTTGTACTCGACGCGCCCGCCGCCCTTCTTGACGATCCAGGGCAGACCGAGCGAGATGCGCTCGAAGGTCGTGAAGCGCTTGCCGCACTTGAGGCACTCGCGGCGGCGTCGGATCACCGAACCCGACTCGGGCGCGCGCGAGTCGACCACGCTCGTCTGGGGATGCGAACAGAAGGGGCAGCGCATGAAGGTTTCTTTCCTCAAAGGTGTTGCTGAACAATCCGATGATTTTAACAGCCGCGGTGCGGCGCCCTGCGCGCCGCCTTCGGCGCCGGCCTCCCCAAGGCGGCGCGCCGGCAAGAAGAAGGCCTCCGGCGGAGGCGCCTCTCCCGCGAAGGGGAGGGAGCGTCTCCGGCGGAGGCCTCGTCGGGAGCCGGGGCGCCGTGCGCCGCGCCGCCTCGGGCGACGGCCCGGGGCGCGGCGCCGCTCAGTGCGCTCAGGCGCCGTAGACCGGGAAGGCGGCGGTGAGCTTCGCCACCTCGGCGCGCACGCGGTCGAGCACGGCCTGGTCCTCAGGCGACTCGAGCACGTCCACGATCAGGTTGGCGGTGAGGCGCGCCTCGTCCTCCTTGAAGCCGCGGGTCGTCATCGCGGGCGAGCCGAGACGGATGCCCGAGGTGACGAAGGGCTTCTCGGGGTCCTTCGGAATGGCGTTCTTGTTCACCGTGATGCCCACGGAGTGGAGCACCGCTTCGGCGGCCTTGCCGGTGATCTTCAGGGGACGAAGGTCCACGAGCATGACGTGGCTCTCGGTGCCGCCCGAGACGATGCGCAGACCGCGGGCCATGAGCTGCTCGGCCATCACGGCCGCATTCTTCACGACCTGCTCCTGGTAGGCCTTGAATTCCGGACGGAGCGCCTCGCCGAGGGCGACCGCCTTGGCGGCGATCACGTGCATCAGCGGGCCGCCCTGCATGCCCGGGAAGACCGCGGAGTTGATCTTCTTCTCAAGATCGGGCCTGCAGAAGATGAGGCCGCCGCGCGGGCCGCGCAGCGTCTTGTGCGTGGTCGTGGTGACGATGTCGGCGTAGCCGAAGGGCGTGGGATACACGCCCGCGGCGACCAAGCCCGCGTAGTGGGCCATATCCACCATCAGGAGCGCGCCCACTTCATGGGCGATCTCGGCGAAGCGCTTGAAGTCGATGTGGCGCGAGTAGGCCGAGGCGCCCGTGACGATGAGCTTCGGCTTGTTTTCGCGGGCGAGGCGCTCGACCTCGTCCATGTCGATCTCCTCCTTCTCGTTGAGGCCGTAGGGAACGGCCTTGAAGTACTTGCCCGAGAAGTTGAGGTGCATGCCGTGGGTGAGGTGGCCGCCGTCGGCGAGCGAAAGGCCCATGAAGACGTCGCCGGGCTGCAGGAGCGCGAAGAAGACGGCGGAGTTGGCCTGCGCGCCCGAATGGGGCTGCACGTTCACGGCCATTTCAACGCCGGCGGGCTCGCAGAAGAGCTTCTTGGCGCGTTCGATCGCGAGGCGCTCGACCTCGTCGACGAATTCGCAGCCGCCGTAGTAGCGCTTGCCGGGATAGCCCTCGGCATACTTGTTCGTGAGGCAGCTGCCCTGCGCGGCCATCACGGCGGGCGAGGCGTAGTTCTCGCTCGCGATGAGCTCGATGTTCTGCTCCTGACGCTTCGATTCGGCGTCGATCCACTGCCACAAATCGGGGTCCTGCTTGGCGGGGCACTCGGATGTCTTGAACATTTCCTTCCTTTAATCCTGTTTGAGGAGGGGTGAGCCGGAGGGTCCGCGGGGTGGCCGCGGGGGCGCGGGACGGAGCCGCTCCGGAGAATTGCAATCAGGCGCCGCGCAGGCGCGGATTCAGTGTATATCCGCCGACGAGTTCGGCGGTGGCAAGAACATGCCCCTTCATGGCCTGATCGACATCGGCCCATGTGAAGTGCTTAGGGAGTTCCCCGAGGCGCGCCGTGTCGAGCGCGACCACCTGGAAGCGGTAGTAGTGGCGCCGCGCGTCGAAGAAGGGCGGGCAGGGGCCGTCGTAGCCCGTGCCGACGCCGCCTTCGGGGGGAATCTCGCCGCGGCTGTAGTCGTTGACGCCCGGGCGCCCGAACTCCCTCGGGACGGGTGCGCCGTGGGCGAGCGCCCCTTCGGGGAGGGAGCGCACGGCGGGGGAGACGTCCGCCTGCACCCAGTGCACGAAGCGCCGGCGCGGCTGATGCGCGGGGATCTCGCCCGACTGGTCGCGCGCCTTGAGGTCCGTGGGCACGTCGTCGTCGAGGCAGCAGAGCACGAAGGACTTCGTTCCTTCGGGGACCTCCGTCCAGGAGAGCTCGGGGAGCCGGTTCTCCGAGGCGACCGTCTCTCCCTTTTCACCCATGCGCCCGAAGGCGCAGCGCTCCGGAATCATTTCGCCTTCGGCGAAGGTCTTCGACTGAATCTTCATTTCGGGTCTCCCAGAAAAAATGACGACGGGCGCACGCTTCGGCGAGAGGGCGCTAGAAGCGCAGCCAGAACGTGGCCGGACCGTCGTTGACGAGACTCACGGCCATGTGTGCGCCGAATTCGCCCGTTTGCACGGGCACGCCTTCGGCCCGGAGCGCCTCGACGTAGAGATCGTAGAGCCGGCGCGCAAGCTCCGGGGGCGCGGCCTGCGAAAAGCTCGGGCGGTTGCCCGACATGCAGTCCGCCGCGAGCGTGAACTGCGACACGGCGAGCACGCTCCCGCCCGTCTGCACGACCGAGAGGTTCATGCGGCCCGCGTCGTCCTCGAAGACGCGCAGGCGCGCGGTCTTCTGCGCGGCCTTGGCGGCCGTCGCGGGGGTGTCGGCGGGCTCGGCGCAGACGAGGGCGAGGAAGCCCGGACCCGTTTCGCCGAGGAGCGCCGCGGGGGCGCCCCCTTCGGTGCGCCGCTCGACTCGGGCGCCCGAAACGCGCTGCAGCAGAACGATCATTGCGCGGCGGCCACCGTGACGCGCGCCCAGCGGCGCTTGCCCACCTGGATCGTGAAGGATTCGCCCGCCTTGATCTTAAGCGTGCGGTCCTTCACCTGCTCGCCGTTGATGCGCACGCCGCCCTGGTCGACGTTGCGGCCCGCCTCGGCCGAGGAGGGCGCGAGGCCGGCGGCCTTGATGAGCTGCAACAGGCCGATGCCGCCCTCGGGAGCCGCGACCTCAACGTCGGGGATGTCGCTCGGCACGGCGCCCTTCTGGAAGCGCGCGCTGAACTCCTTCTCAGCCTCGTCCGCGGCGGCGGCGCTGTGGAAGCGCTCGACGATCTCGCGGGCGAGGAGCACCTTCGCGTCGCGCGGGTTGCGCCCCTCCGAGCACTCCTTCTTCAGCTTGGCGATCTCGTCGTTGCCGCGCAGCGAGAGGAGGTCGTACCAGTTCCACATCAGGTCGTCGGAAATCGACATCACCTTGCCGAACATGTCGTTCGGGGCGTCCGTGATGCCGATGTAGTTCTTCTTGCTCTTACTCATCTTCACGACGCCGTCGAGGCCGACGAGGAGCGGCATCGTGAGGATGCACTGCGGCTCCTGGCCGTACTGGCGCTGCAGCTCGCGGCCGACGAGCAGGTTGAAGCGCTGGTCGCTGCCGCCGAGTTCCAGATCGGCCTTGAGCGCCACGGAGTCGTAGCCCTGCATCAGGGGGTAGAGGAGCTCGTGCATCGCGATCGGGAGCTCCTCCTTGAAGCGCTTGGCGAAGTCGTCGCGCTCGAGGAGGCGCGCGAGCGTGTAGCGGCTCGCGAGCTGAATGAGACCGGCGGCGCCGAGGGCGTTGCTCCACTCGGAGTTGTAGCGGACCTCGGTCTTCTCGAGGTCGAGGATGTGGCCGGCCTGGTTGAGGTAGGTCTGGGCGTTCGCCTCGATCTGCTCGCGCGAGAGGGGCGGACGCGTGGTGTTGCGCCCGGACGGATCACCGATCGCCGCGGTGAAGTCGCCCACGAGGAAAATCACCGTGTGGCCGAGGTCCTGGAGCTGACGGAGCTTGTTGAGCACCACCGTGTGGCCGATGTGGATGTCGGGGGCGGTGGGGTCGAGGCCGAGCTTGCAGCGCAGAGGCGTGCCCGTCGCCTTCGCGCGGGCGAGCTTCTGCTCGAATTCGGACTGGATGAGGAAGGTGTCGGTGCCGCGCGCGATGAGGGCCATCGCCTCGCGGATGTCGTCCGTCACGGGATAGGTCTTCGCCGGAGCTGTTTCTTGCGTCATTTCGATCTGAGGGTGTGCGGAAATTCGGTTCGCGGCAGGGAGCGGGAAAGTCAGATCCCCGCTCTGCGCCCCGCGGGCGGCGGGCGGGTGGCCCGGCCGGCCGGGCGGCCGCTGCGGTTCAAGGGGGAAACTTTATCATCGCCCTGCGTGGAGCGTCTAAAATATGGGATTTTCCGCATCTTTTTTCGAAGATTTCCGATGACGGCGCCCTCTTTCGTGGCCGACGGACTCATCCGCCTCGGCCGCTCCTCGCTCCTTTTCGCCCGCGTCTGGGGCGCGCGGCTCGGACTGCGCCCGGGCGGCGCGCGCGCGCTCTTCGCGGGCGTCGCGTCCTTCGCTGCCGCGACAGGTCTCGGCGCGTCGCTTCTCGTCGCCGCCGGCCCCGCGCCCGCGCCGGAGCCCCTACAGGCCGCCGTGCGCACGCTGGAGGCCCCCGTTCCCGACCTCGCCCCCGAAATCGCCTCGCTCGCGCGGCTCGGGGCCTACACCCCGAAGCACTACGACGTCGCCCCGGGCGACACGCTCCTCTCGGTCTTCTCACATCTCGGCGTCGCCGACCGGCAGGCGCTCGACTACTTCGACGCCGCGCCTCCGCTCGCCGCGCCCTTCCTCGCGCTCCAGCCGGGGCAGCACCTCACGGCGGGCGTGACCGCCTCGGGCGAACTCGAATTCCTGCGGCTCTACCTCGACGGCCCGCGCAGCGAGGATGCGCGCACGATCGAGGTGGCGCGCATCGGCCGCGAACTCATCGCGGACGAACTGCCCTACACCTTCTCGACGATGGAGACGCTCGTCTCCGGGGGCGCGAAGAAGGGCCTCTCGGCCACGGCTTCGGCGCTCAAGCTCCCGGAGAACGTCGCCGACCAGCTCCTCGAGGTCTGGGACGGCGCGGACGACCCCGTGCAGGCGCTCTCGCCCGAGAGCACGCTGCGCGTGGTCTACGAGAAGAAGTACGCCGACGGCCGGTTCGTGAGGGACGGGCAGCTTCTCGCCGCGCAGATCGTGGACGACTCGGGCGTGCATGAGGCGTTCTGGTTCTCCGACGGCACGCACCCGGGGAGCTTCTACACGCTCGACGGACGCTCGGCCTCGCAGACCTTCCTGCGCGTGCCGCTCGACATCAAGGACGTGAGCTCGGAGTTCGCTCCGCTGCGCCGCCACCCGGTGACGGGGGTGCTGCGCCCGCACAACGGCACGGACCTGCGCGCGCCGCGCGGCTCGCGCATTCTCGCCGCCGCGGACGGACGCGTGGCGAAGGTCGCCTACGAGGCGCGCGGCTACGGCCGCTACGTGCAGATCGACCACGGCCTCGGGCGCATGACGCTCTACGCGCACATGCAGCAGGTCGCCAAGGGCCTGCGCGCGGGTTCGCTCGTGAAGAAGGGCCAGCTGATCGGCCTCGTGGGCAGCACCGGGCTCGCCACGGGCCCGCACCTGCACTACGAACTCATCATCAACGGCGTGCAGATCAATCCGGCGACCGCGGATCTTCCCGACACGGAGAACCTCTCGGCCTATCAGTTGGCGCAGCTGCGCGCGCAGGCCCAGCCCCTGATCGCGCTCTTCGAGGAGGCCGCCCGCAAGGAGGGCCTCCCCTCGCCCGAAAAGCTCCTCCATGAGGCGCAGGCGCGCGCCGAGGCCGAAGCGGCCGCGCAGGGCGACGACGCCGCCGCGATCAAGGAGGCCCGCCCCTCCGGGCGTGTGCGCCCCGTCAAGATGGCCGTCGAAGGCGGCGTGAAGACGCTCGGGAGCCGCCGGTGATCACCTTGGGCGTGATGTCGGGGACGAGCCTCGACGGCGCCGACGCGGTGGCGCTGCGCTTTCGTGAATCGGACAGGGCCGGCGCCGCAATGGAGACCCTAGGACACGTCTACGTGCCGATGCCCGCGGCGCTGCGCTCGGAGCTCCGGGCCCTCGCGCTCGGCACGACCGACGAGATCGAACGCATGGGCGACGCCTCGGTCGCGCTTGCGCGGCTCTACGCCGAGGCGGTCGGGCGGCTGCTCGCCGCAGTCGGGCTCGCGCCCGGGGACGTCGCCGCCGCGGGCCTTCACGGCCAGACAATCCGCCACCGGCCCGGGCGCGGCTTCACGCTGCAGCTCAACCACCCGGCGCTCTTCGTCGAGCTCACCGGAATCGCGGCCGTCGCGGACTTCCGCTCGCGCGACGTCGCCGCGGGCGGCGAAGGCGCGCCCCTCGTGCCCGCCTTCCACGCCGAAGTCTTTTCCGAACCGCGCCCGACGGCGGTCCTCAACGTGGGCGGCAT
Organism: Sutterella sp.; assembly: GCF_052272535.1. Lineage (NCBI taxonomy): Bacteria > Pseudomonadati > Pseudomonadota > Betaproteobacteria > Burkholderiales > Sutterellaceae > Sutterella > Sutterella sp. The sequence goes on from NZ_DAVZJY010000058.1 coordinate 7,579, forward strand.
CGCCAATCTGACGCTGCTGCCGGGCGAGGCGTCCGCGGCGCCCGTCCGAGGCTTCGACACGGGGCCGGGAAACATGCTCCTCGACGCGTGGATGGAGGAGAAGACGGGCGAGCCCTTCGACCGCGGCGGCGCCTTTGCGGCGCGCGGCCGCGTGATCGCTCCGCTCCTCGCCCGGATGCTCGAGGAGGCGTACTTCGCGCTGCCTGCGCCGAAGTCCACCGGCCGCGAGCGCTTCTCGCCCGCGTGGCTCCACGCCGCGCTCGACGCCGCCGGCGCCGAAGGCGCCGCGGCCGAAGACGTCGCGCGTACGCTCACCGAACTCACCGCGGAGTCCGTCGCCCGGGCGCTCGAGGCGGAGCACCCGGAGGCGGCGGCGCTCTGGGTCTGCGGCGGCGGCGCGCTCAACCCCTTCCTCATGGCGCGCTTGGAGGCGTGCGTACGCGCGCGGCTTGCCCGCCTCGAAACGGTCGCCGACACCTCGGCGCGCGGGCTCGACCCGATGGTGGTCGAGGCGGCCGCCTTCGCGTGGCTCGCGCGCGCGCACCTGCTCGGCCTCCCCGGGAACCTCCCGGCCGTCACCCGCGCGCGGGGTCCGCGCATTCTCGGCGCGCTCTACCCGCTCTAATCGGGTGCGCCGACGCACTCGCCAAAAACGACGAAGCCGCCCTCGGGCTCTTCCCCCTTGGAAGGGGAAGGCGCGGGGCGGCTCTTCATTTCCGGCCCTGAAGAAACTTCAGCGCCGGAAGCCGTCTGCCGAAAGGGGCGTCGATCAGACCCCGAAGGAGGACCCGCAGCCGCAGGTCGTCACGGCGTTGGGGTTGTCGATCACGAACTGCTCGCCCGAGAGCCCCTCCTTGTAGTCGATCTTGGCGCCGACGAGGTACTGGTAGCTCATCGAGTCGATCAGGAGCTTCACGCCGCCCTTTTCCATCACGGCGTCGTCCTCGTTCTGCGTTTCGTCGAAGGTGAAGCCGTACTGGAAGCCGGCGCAGCCGCCGCCCTGCACGAAGACGCGCAGCTTCAGCTCGGGATTGCCCTCCTCGTCCATGAGCTGCTTCACCTTCGCCACCGCGGCGTCGGTAAAGGTGATCGGTTCGGGCATGAGCTCGGGAGCATCCTGAGTCTTCGCCGCTTCAGTGGCCGTCGTAGTCGCTTCGGTCATCGCTTCTGTCGTCCTTGTTTGTCTTGGTCTTTGAGGCGTCTCCCTGCGCTGTTCGGTCGCCGCCGGGGGCCGAAACGGACGGCGCCTGCGCCGTCCGCCGATGAGGGAACGCCTGTTTCTTGAAGTCGTTCATCCTACACCAGGAAGCTTAAAACGCAAGGGAAAACCCAAAGAAAAACCGCCCGTGACCCGAAGGTCGTCGGACGGTTCTTTTCGGCGGAGTCCGCTCCGGGGAGAACCCCGGAGAGGGCTTCGTGCGTGAAGCGGTTAGCGCTTGGAGAACTGCTTCGCGCGGCGGGCCTTGCGCAGACCAACCTTCTTGCGTTCCACTTCGCGGGCGTCGCGCGTGACGAGGCCGGCGTTGGAGAGAACGGACTTGAGGCCGGCATCGTAGTCGATGAGGGCGCGGGTGATGCCGTGACGGACGGCGCCGGCCTGGCCGGATTCACCGCCGCCGATGACGTTCACCATGATGTCGAACGTCTCGACGTTCTCCGTGAGCTGCAGGGGCTGCATGACGATCATGCGGCCGGTCTCACGATGGAAGTACTGCTCGAGCGGGCGGCCGTTGATCACGATCTTGCCGGTGCCGCGCTTGATGAACACGCGCGCGACGGAGCTCTTGCGACGGCCGGTGCCGTAGTTGTAGTTGCCGATCATCTTTAAGTGCCTCTATTAGAGATCCAGAACCTTGGGCTGCTGAGCCGTGTGCGGATGTTCGGCGCCGGCGTAGATCTTGAGCTTCTTGATCATCGCGTAGCCGAGGGGGCCCTTCGGGAGCATGCCCTTGACGGCGATTTCCAGGGCGCGGCCCGGGTGCTTCGCCTGCATGTCGCGGAAGGTCGTCTCGATGATGCCGCCGGGGTAGCCCGTGTGGCGGTAGTAGGTCTTCTTCGTCGCCTTTTCAGCGGAGAGGACGAGCTTGTCGGCATTGATCACGACGATGAAATCGCCCGTGTCGACGTGCGGAGTGAATTCGGGCTTGTGCTTGCCGCGCAGGCGCAGCGCGATCTCGCTGGCCAGACGGCCGAGCACCTTGTCACTGGCATCGACCACGAACCAGTCGCGCTTAACCTCAAGCGGCTTGGCCGAGAAGGTCTTCATTGCGTTCACCTAATGGTTGCTTGCGAGGGAGAGCCGCCGTCCAACTCCTCGGTCCGGATGGCGCCGTCCGTGGAGTCTGCTGCCAGACGTGGGGTTCTTCCGCTCAAATTGGAATTCTCAAGCGGCTCGAACGCGTTTCTGCGTGAGCCGCGGCTTTCTGTCTCGACGAAAAACCTTCCCGGCGGCGCCAGTGGAAACCAAGATGGGGTAAGCAATCCGCCCCGGTTTTTCAGTCAAGGGAGCGGATTTTACTCAATCGAAAAGGCTCTGTCCACTCGAAGCGCGTGGTTTTTTCGGGCGTTTTTCGCCGGCCGGAGGTCAGAGGCCGGGGCGCGGGAGGCTCGAGAGGTAGGAGCCGAGCCCGGAGAGGAACATCTGCGTCGCCATCATCGCGAGGAGCAGCCCCGTCAGACGCTCGAAGGCGAGCGTGAGCTTCGAGCCCATGTGCCGTTCGAGCCAGTCGGCCGAAGCGAGCACGGCGAAGCTCACCGCGCAGGTGATCACCACGACGGCGCCCCACTCGAGAAGGCGCCCGGGCTGACTCGCCGCGAGCATCATGATCGTCGCGAGCGTCGAGGGGCCTGCGATCGCGGGAATGGCGATCGGCACGATGTAGGGTTCGCCGCCCGGGGTGTCGCCGAAGACGCCCTCCTTCGTCGGAAAGACCATGCGGATCGCCATGAGCATCACGATCACCGAGCCGCCGATCGAGAGAGCCGCGTCGGAGAGTCCGATCGCCGCGAGGAAGGGCTTGCCGAAGAACATCGCAAGGAGCAGCAGCCCCATGGCGATCGTGCACTCGCGCAGCAGCACGCGCACGCGCCGGTTGTTCGGCACGCTCTTCATGCACGAGATCGTGATCGGGATGTTGCCGAGCGGGTCGGCCATCAGCACCATCAGCATGAGGCCGCCCCAGAAGCTGTATTCCATGCGTCGCTCCGAGAGAAAAGAGAAGCCCGAACGAACCGGGCCTCTGGTTTGGAATGCGTGCGGTGCACCGGCGCGGGGGCCCCGGTCCGGCGCGGCACCGCGCGTGCAGATTACGCCTTATTTCCCGGCTGCGCCTTCTCCCCGGCGGGGGCATCAA
>NZ_DAVZJY010000059.1:0-10831 GCF_052272535.1 Sutterella sp.
AAGCAAGGGTTTTCACCTAATCTGCATCCCCGTCAGCGGGCTAATCCGACTCCAGAATGTGCTTCGTCTGAGGGCTCCGGCCTTCAGTGCTGAACTTTTTTTGGGAAGGGAAACATGGATCGGTTGGAAAACGCTTCGGACAGCTCGGCCCTGCGCTCGCTCGGCCAGTACAGCTTGGGCGAGGAGATCGCGAACGCCGTGACGCACGGCGTGGCGACGCTTCTTTCGATCGCCGCGCTCGTCTTGATGATCGTCTTCTCCGTGCAGGAAAAGGCGGGCGCGGTCACGCTCGTCTCGACCGTGATCTTCGGCTGCGCGATGATCATCCTCTATACGATTTCGACGCTCTATCACGCAATACCGAACCTCAAGGCGAAGCGCGTGCTGCAGGTGCTCGACCACAGCGCGATCTACATCCTGATTGCGGGGTCCTACACGCCCTTCTGCCTCATCACGCTCGGGGGTACGAAGGGCATCGTCCTCTGCTCGATCGTCTGGACCACGGCGATTGCGGGCGCGGTGCTCCAGCCCGTGCTTCTCAAGGCCGCCGACTGGATCAACTGCGTGCTCTACCTCACGCTCGGCTGGTGCATCGTCTTTGTGGCGAAGCCCCTGATCGACGCGCTTCCCGCGGGCGGGCTCTGGCTTCTCGCCGGAGGCGGGCTCACGTACTCGCTCGGGGTGATCTTCTATCTCTGGGAGCGGCTGCCCTACAGCCACGCCGTCTGGCACGTCTTCGTGCTCGCCGGCACGGCGCTGCAGTTTTTCGCCGTGCTCTTCTATGTGATTCCGGGTGCGGGCGTCGCCGTCTCGGCTTGAGTTCACTCCGGCCGCCGGCTTCCGGGCTCTCCGTGCAGAAGGGCGCCCGGGGCCGGAGCTTCACGCTGGATATGAAAAAGCCCCGGCAGAGATACCCGGGGCTTTTTCTAGATCGACGCCTGGTCTGCGCCGCCTGAGGGAACGGCGCTTCAGGAGTTCAGCCGAGCCGAATTAAGCGGCGGCGGCCATCGCCTTGATTTCGGCGGAGAGGCGGCTCTTGTGACGAGCGGCGGCGTTGCGGTGCAGAACGCTCTTGCCGACCATCTTGTCCATCACGGATTCGGCAGCCTTGAAGGCTTCCTGGGCAGCAGCCTTGTCGCCGGCCGCGACGAGCTTGCGCACCTTCTTGATGGCGGTGCGGTACTGGCTGCGCTGGGCGGCGAGATGCAGATTGCGCGCGACGGTCTGGCGGGCGCGCTTGCGGGCTTGCTTGGTATTGGCCATGTTTGAAATGTCCTAAAAATCAGTCGACGATCAAGCTTCCCTCTCCGGCTGAGCGGCCGCTCAAGGCGGTCCGCCCGGTGGGCGCCGGGGACGGAATTCATTGGGGTCCGCCCACTTCGGAAACAAATCATCCGAATGGGACGGCCGGAAAAGTCCTAGACTATAGCACCTTTTTCGGCGCGCTTCACCTTGAAGGCGCCGGAAATCCGCGTCATTTCCGAAATTTCTCCCGATTCCCCGGCCGATCCCGCATGTCGCTTCTCAAGTCCGCCGCCGCCGTCTCCGGCCTTACGCTCCTCTCGCGCATCACGGGCGTCGTGCGCGACATGCTCATCGCGCGCTTCTTTGGCGCCACGGCCGAGACCGACGCCTTCTACGTTGCCTTCCGGCTGCCGAACATGCTTCGGCGCCTTTTTGCCGAAGGGGCCTTCCAGCAGGCGTTCGTGCCGATGCTCTCCGAGGTGAGGGAGACGCAGAGCCCGGCGAAGACGCGCCGCTTCATCGACCACGTCTTCACGGTGCTCGCCTGTGCGGTGCTCCTCGTGAGCGTCCTGGGCGTTCTCGCCGCGCCGCTCCTCGTCTGGGCGATCGCGGGCGGCATGCGCGAAAACCCCGCCGCCTTCGACCTCGCGACGGCGATGACGCGCTTCATGTTCCCCTACATCGCCTTCATGAGCCTCGTGGCGCTCGCCGCCGCGGTGCTCAACACCCTGAAGAAGTTCGCGGTGCCCGCGGCGACGCCCGTTCTCCTCAACATCGCCTTCATCGTCTGCACGCTCCTTCTCGCGCCCCGGATGGAGGAGCCCGTCTGGGCGCTCGTCGTCGCGGTGATCGGCGGCGGCGTGCTGCAGCTGGTCGCCCAAGGCCTCGTGCTCGCGAAGATGGGGATCTTCGTGCGCCCGCGCGGCCTGAAGGAGTCGCTCGCCGACCCCGCGGTGCGGCGCGTGATGACCCTGATGCTCCCGGCGCTCTTCGGCGTCGGCGTCGCGCAGCTCTCGATTCTCATCAACACCAACATCGCCTCGCGCCTCGGGCACGGCGCGGTGACGTGGCTCAACTACGCCGACCGCCTGATGGAGTTCCCGACGGCGCTCCTCGGGGTCGCGCTCGGGACGGTGCTGCTGCCGGGCCTTTCCGCTGCCCACACCAAGGGCGACGCCGTGCGCTACAACTCGCTCCTCGACCACGGCCTGAGGCTGGTGGTCCTGGTGGGCGTTCCCGCGAGCATCGGGCTCTGGCTCACGGCGGACGCGCTCGTGAGCTTCCTCTTCCAGGGCCGGAACTTCACGCCGGAAGACGTGGCGCAGACCGCGGTGGCGGTCGTGGGCTACGCGGTGGGGCTGATGGGCCTGATCGGACTCAAAATCATCGCCCCGGCCTTCTATGCGCGCAAGGACATCCGCACGCCCGTGAAGGCGGCCTTCGCCTCCCTTATCTGCGTGCAGCTCATCAACTGCGTCGCCGTTCCCTTCTTCGCCCACGCGGGGCTTGCGCTTTCGGTGGGCCTCGGGAGCGTGGTGAACGCCCTGGCGCTTCTCGTGATCCTGCGCCGGCGCGGGATCTACCGCCCCTGCGCGGGGTGGCTCAAGGCGGTGCTCCGGATCGCCGCCGCGAGCGCGGCGATGGGCGCCGCCCTCTGGTGGGCGCAGCGCGGGGTGGACTGGACGGCGCTCGGTTGGAGCGTGCGCGCCGTGGGCGTGCTCGGGCTCGTCGCGGGCGCGGCAGCGCTCTACTTCGGCGTCCTCTTTGCGCTCGGCTGGCGCGCGCGGGATCTGCGGCCCGCGCGCTGACGGGCCTTCGGCGGTCCGGGGAGAAACTCAGCGCCCGGCGGCGTCCGTTTCCTCGGCCTCTTCGGCCTCGGCCGCCTCGAGCTCCTCAACGGTGAGGAAGGGCATGTCGGCGGGCCAGGCGATGAGCGCGTCCTCGCTCATCACGTTGAGCGCCTCGGGGCCGAGCTCGGCCGTGTTGACGGCGTAGTTGAGCTTCGCGTACGCGGCGACGAGGTCGCGGCGGAGGATCTCCGCGGCGGTTTCGGAATCGGGATGGTCTTCGAGCTTCGTGACGGCCTCGGCGAGGGCGTCCTGAGCGTCGATGAGGGTGGCGAGGAGCCAGTCGGCGGAGACTTCGGACATCTGTGGTGCCTTTGCTGAAGGGTTGGCGCGTTCCCGTGGGGAGCGCGGAGAAGAATTTCGGTCGGCCGCAATGTTAAGCGATCCGCGCCGCGGCCCCGCCGCTTCCTGAGGGATTTCCCGCGGGACCGCTCCCGGCGCAATCGACGCTTAAGGATCGGTTCATAGACTCGGAAGCGCGAACGAAAAAGAACCTGAAGGCGCGCGCAGGGACCCCGACGGTCCGCACGCCCTCCGCAGAAGGACCCTCAGCCACCATGCCGAAGAGCAAGACCAGCCCGCGCCGCGCGCGCAAGCTTGCGCAACGCCGCGCCGACAATCGGCGCCCCTCCCAGCCGATCACCTACGTCGAGATGCTCGATCGCCTGCGCGAAACGCTCAACGCGCGCTTCTACGAGGAGCAGGGCTTTGCGCACCTCGAGATCCTCGCGGCGAACTACAGCGGCCCCGTGACGAAGGGCGACCTCTCGAACTACTTTGAGCTCCAGCACTTCTTCATCGGCATGACCGTGGCGCTCTGCGACGCGGTGCGCGCCTCGACCAAGATGACCATGGAGCAGCGCGAGGACGCCTGCGCCGCGGTCGCGTACGTCGTTGCGGCGACGCTCCTCGACCTGCGCGAAGACTTCCGCGACGTCTCGGGTTGGATGGGCCCGAAGGTTCTGAAGGCGCTGCGCGAGCGGTGGGGCATTGCGAAGATGCGCGCCGCGGGCATCGAGGAGGCCGGGCGTTCGATGGACGACCGGAGCCTCGCGTGCTACTTCGGCATGGACTTCGTGATGACGCTCCTCGACATGACGGGCGAGCTCGCCGAACGCGGATCGGGCTCCGTAATTTCAGTGTCGACCTGCAAGGACCAGGTGGTCACGGCCTTCACGAGCTACGCGACCGCAAACGCCGCCCTCGCGGGCGACCGCCTCGTCGACCTCGAGACGGTCTTTGAGGAGAGCGCCGTTTCGGATGAATTCCGCCGGGACTATCCGGACTGGACGCCCGAACCCGCCGACGGCCTGAACGAAGTCCTCCTCGGCTACAACGCGCTCTCCGACGCCGACGCGGCGTTCCTCGAGAAGCTGGTTGCCGACCCGTACTTCCTCCACGACATGCGCGCGCTCTACGTGCGCGAGGGCAGCGAGGAAATCCCGCAGGGCCGCCGCGAGGAGATCGTGATGGGGTATGCGCTGCGCTACGGGCCGCGCTCCACCGCGGCCTTCGCCGCGGGCCGCGACCCCACGGAGGCGGAGATGGACCTCGACGCCGAGACGATCAACCTCTTCGTGATGACGACGCTCCTCGCCGCCTCGTCGGCCTTCGTGCCGGGTGTGGACGACGATCCGAAGGAGGGGTTCGAGGCCGAAGCCGACCGCCACGTCTACCGCGTCGCGATGGCGCCGAAGGTCGAGGACGCCTTCAAGACCTGGCAGGCCGGGCGGCTTGCCGCCGGTCCCGCCGAAGAGACGCCGGAGCAGCCCTCTGAGGAGACGCCCAAGGAAGGCTGACGCCGCGGAGCCAGCTCGAAAACCCAACAAAAACGCCCGGGCCTCTTCGTTGAAGCTCCGGGCGCTGCTTTCTCCGGCGGGGGGGAATCCGCCCGGACCGGATCAGGCCTTTTCTTCGGCGCCGATCGCCTCGATTTGTTCGGAGAGTTCGAGCCAGCGCATTTCAAGCGCCTCGACCTTGGGGGCGAGCTCGCCGTGCTCGCGCAGGGTCTTCGCGACCGCGTCGGCGTCGGCCTCCGAGTTGTAGAACTCCGGATCGGCGAGCTTCGCGTCGAGGGCCTTCAGCTTCTCACCGAGGGCGTTCATCTCCTTCTCGACCTTTTCGAGCTCGCGCTTCAGGGGGCGGCGCAGCTCAGCGATGCGGGCGCGCTCCTGCGCGGCCTGGCGGCGGGCCTCGGACTTGTTGACCGACGGAGCGGCGGGCTTGGCGGCGATGCGCTCGGCGCGCTCCTGCGCGGCGGTGGTCCGCCGGTGCTCGAGCACGAGCGCGGCGTAGTCGTCGAGGTCGCCCTCAAAGAGCTCGCGCCGGCCGTCGTGCACGAGCCAGAGTTCGTCCGTGACGGCGCGCAGCAGGTGCCGGTCATGGGAGACGAGAAGCACCGCGCCCTCATAGGTCGAGAGCGCCATCGTGAGTGCCTCGCGGGTCTCCATGTCGAGGTGGTTCGTCGGTTCGTCGAGCACGAGGAGGTTGGGCTTCCTCCACGCGATCAGGGCAAGCGCGAGGCGCGCCTTTTCGCCGCCCGACATGGGGCCGACGGGGCTCGTGGCAAAGTCGCCGGAGAAGCGGTAGGTCCCGAGGAAGTCGCGCAGCTCCTGCTCGCGCGCGTCGGGGGCGATGTGGCGGAGCTGCTCGAGGGGCGTCTCGTCCATACGCAGCTGATCGAGCTGATGCTGCGCGAAGTATCCGATCTCGAGCCCCTGGCCGCGGCGGATTTCGCCCGCCATGGGCTTGAGGTCGCCGACGATCGCCTTGACGAGCGTGGACTTGCCGGCGCCGTTGACGCCGAGAATGCCGATGCGCTCGCCCGAGCGCACGGAGAAGGTGACGTGCGAGAGGACTACCCGGTCGCCGTAGCCCACCGAAAGGTCTTCGGCGTCCACGAGGTGCTCGGGCAGCCGCAGGGGCTTGAGAAAGTTGAAGCGCCACTCGCGCTTCGCGCGCACGGGCTCAACGGCCTCGAGGCGCTCGAGCATCTTGATGCGCGACTGCGCCTGCCTCGCCTTTGAGGCCTTGTAGCGGAAGCGCTCGATGTAGCTCGTGAGGTGCGCGGCTTCGGTTTCATAGGCGCGGCGCGCCGCGTCCTGCTGGCGCAGCTTTTCGATGCGCTCGCGCTCGAACTGCGAGTAGTTGCCTGCGTACCGGCAGATCGTGCCGTCCTCGACCGACCAGATCGTCTGCACGGCGCGGTCGAGGAACTCGCGGTCGTGGGAGATGATGACGACGGTGGACTCCACGCGCCGCAGCCAGTTCTCGAGCCAGATGAGGGAGTCGATGTCGAGGTGGTTTGTCGGTTCGTCAAGAAGGAGGAGGTCCGCAGGCCGCATGAGCGCTCGGGCGAGCGCGATGCGGTTGCGCCAGCCGCCCGAGAAGTCCTCGACCGGCCGCCCGGCGTCGACTTCGGAGAACCCGAGGCCCGAGAGAATGGTCTTCGCCTGCGCGGTGACGGCGCCCTCGTTCACCTCCGCCAATTCGCTGTGTGCGGCGGCGAGCGCCATCTCGTCGCCCGAAGCCTCCGCGGCGGCGAGGTTCGCGCGGGCGGTCATCAGGGGCGCGTGGCCCGACAGGACGTACTCGATCGTCGTGACGTCTTCGACCTTGAAGCTCTGCGCGACGTGGGCGATCCGCTCGGGACGCGGCGTTTCGAGCTCTCCGTCTTCGGGCGAGAGCTCGCCCAAAATCGCCGCGAAGAGCGTGGACTTGCCGCATCCGTTCGGACCCACGAGGCCGATGCGTTCGCCGGGGCTCGCAATGAGGGTCGCATGGGAGTAGAGCAGTCGCGTGCCGCGCATGAGCGCGAGGTTCGTGAGACGAAGCATGACCGGAGGTGCGGGGGAGGAAGTCGAAAAAAGCGCGGGGCGCCCGCGGAGCGCCCCCTCGAAAGAATGGTGGTTGAGTCTTCCGGAAGGAATCAGGCGCCGAAGTACGTGCGCAGATCCGCGGCGGTGGCCATGAAGACCTGGTCGTCGCCGCCCGAGACGGAGAGCCACGTGATCGGCAGCCCCGGGAACTTCGCCTCGACCGCTTCGAGGCCGTCGCCCACTTCGACGATCAGAATTCCGTTCTCGGTGAGGTGGTCGGCCGCCTCGCGCACGATGTGCTCCACCACGTCCATGCCGTCTTCGCCCGCGGCGAGCGCGAGCTCGGGCTCGTGGCGGTATTCGCCCGGCAGCGCCTCCATCGAGGCGGTCGTGACGTAGGGCGGGTTCGAGATGATGAGGTCGAAGCGGCGGCCCTGGAGGTTCTCGAAGAGGTTGCCCTGAACGAGCTCGAGAGTCTCCTCCATCCCGTAGTCGCGACGGTTGATCTTGGCGACCTCGAGCGCGTCGCGCGAGATGTCCGACCCCGTCACGCGGGCGTTCGGGAAGGCGCCCTGCGCGAGGATCGCGAGGCACCCCGAGCCCGTGCAGAGGTCGAGGACCGACTCGACCGCTTCGGGATCCTCGATCCAGGGGGCGAGGTCGTCCTCAATGAGCTCCGCGATGTAGGAGCGCGGAATGAGCGCGCGCTCGTCGATGTAGAAGCGGTGGCCGGTGAGCCAGGCCTCCTTCAGAAGGTACGCCGTCGGCGTCTTGTCGTGGACGCGCCGGTCGATCAGGTGCACGATGCGCACGAGCTCGTTGTGCGTGAGCTGCGCGTCGAGGAACATCTCAAAGCGCTCGAAGGGGAGCTTCAGAGCGCGGCAGATGAGGAAGGACGCGTCCTCGCAGGAGTCGGGCGAACCGTGGCCGTAGCTCAGGTCGGCGTTCTCCATCTCCGTCACCGCCCAGCGGTAGAGGTCGCGGAGGGTTTTGAGGTTGTGGATGGGATCGTCGAGGAGCGGAGCGACTTCGTACATGGTCTTCCTTCTGGTGAGGTTCGGTCTGAGGCGCGCCTTTTCGGGTCGCCTGGAGCGGCCGTCTAGGCGCGCGCCATTATAAAGGCCGCACCTGCACGCGCCCGGCCCGGGAGGTCGGACGGCGGGGCGGCGGAAAAGAAAAAATGCCGGAGCGCCCGACGCCTCGGGCGGATTCCGGCATTCCTTCGCGAAGTGCGTGAAGGGCGGCGGTCAAAACGTCGTCATGCCGCCCTGCAGCGCTTCATCACTGGTTCGAGATGAGGAGCTGATCTTTCGTCATGCCTTCGGCGATGCGTTCGCTGAACCACTTCGGCTTGCGGCCACGACCGGACCAGACCTGGCCCGACATCGGATCACGGTACTTCGGAGCGGCGGCCGCGCGGCCGCGCGCACGCGGACGGTCGTCGAAGTCGAGTTCGTCCGCATTGATGTTCATCTGGTTGATGAGTTGCTGAACCTGAACGACGACGGCGTCGCGCAGCTTCGATTCACGCGCGGCGAGTTCCGTGCGCAGGACGTTGCAGTCCTCGAGTTCCTTCTCGAGTTCCGGGGAGATGAAATCCATCTTGAGGCTCCAATCACATTGAATTCAAGGGGGCGCCGTACTCCCCGGTACGGTCGAAAGGGCGCTCCTCAATTGCCGCCGGCATTGCCGGGGGGAATCTCGAAACGCCCGGTCGAATGAACCGGAGCGGCGCGGGAATGTTGTTCCGTCAAAGCGCCCGCTTCGATGGACTCCCTGCCGGACCGGGGTCGGGAGGAAATCATGCCCGAGGTTGGAATCATTTCGATTCACGGCTCGGTGAAGAAGGCGCCGGAAAAACTTCATCGCTATTTTATAGAAAACCTTTGGAAATGCAAAATGACGAACTGCAATTGCGGCTTTGATTCCGGCGGATTGAGGGCGGAAGGAAAAGGCGCACGTCTGGAAAATCCGCGCTTGCGCGCGTTTTGAACGGGATCGTCGCCATATGGGAATTTCCGGCGGCTTTTTCATTTGTTCACGTTTTGACAATTCGCCCGCCCAGGAGAATAAGCGGACAGGAGCGGCAATTCAGCCGGGGGGCTCGCGGGCGTGCGTGAGGCCCCCGGGTGAGCCCGCCGGAGCGCAGGACGCGCTTTTGCGCGAAAATGCGCACGCTTCCAGATTTTTCCCTCCCCCCGCCCGTCCTTCGAGAGGAGTCTCTTCTTGCGCCTTCGTCAGATCAAAATCGCCGGCTTCAAGAGCTTCGCCGACCCGACCGTCATCGAAATCCGCGATCCGCTCATCGCCATCGTGGGGCCGAACGGCTGCGGCAAGTCGAACATCATCGACGCCGTGCGCTGGGTGTTGGGCGAGGGACGCGTTTCGGAGCTGCGCGGCTCGGCGATGTCGGAGCTCATCTTCGCGGGCTCGACGAAGCGCGCGCCCCTCGGGCGCGCAAGCGTCGAACTCGTGCTCGACAATTCTGACCATGCGGTGAAGGGCCCCTGGGGGCAGTACGCCGAACTTTCGATCCGCCGCGTCGTCACGAGCGACGGGCTCTCGGCCTACTACATCAACCACCAGCAGGTGCGAAAGCGCGACGTGCAGGAGATCTTCCTCGGCACGGGCCTGGGGTCGAAGAGCTACGCCATCGTCTCGCAGGGCATGATCGAGCGCTTCACCTCCGCCAAGCCCGAGGAGGTGCGCGTCTATCTGGAGGAGGCCGCGGGCGTGTCGCTCTACAAGGAGCGGCGCCGCGAAGCGGAGAGCCGCCTGCGCGAAACGACGGAGAACCTCGAGCGCGCCGCGGATCTGCAGGTCGTGCGCGCCGAGGAGGTGGAGCGCCTGCGGGGCGAAGCCGCCACCGCCGCCCGTTGGGTCGAACTTGACCGCCGCAAGACCGAAGCGGAGTCCCTCTGGTACTTCCTGCAGTGCGAGTCCGCACGCCGCGAAAACGACGAGGCGCGCGCGGCGATCACCCGCACGGAGAACGAGATCGCCGCCAAGCGCGCGGCGCTCGAGGAGACCGAGGGCGCGCAGAGCGCGCTCGAAGACGACCTCAAGCGCGCCGACGCCGAACACGAGCGCATTTCGGCCGACTTCCGCGCGGCCGAAAAGGACCTCGCGCGGCTCGAGGGCGAGATGAGCCGGCAGGTGGAGCGCCGGCGCGCCGCCGAGCGCGACCTCAAGGACGCCCGTGAGGCGATGGAGGGCAAGACGAAGCTCGCCCGCGAGCTCGAGGCGAGGATCGAGTCGTCCGCAGGCCGCATCGAGGCGCTCGAGGCCGCGCTCGAAGAGTTTGAAGAAATGAACGAGGCGCGCGCCGAGGCCTTGGAAGCCGCCGAGGGCGAGGCGGACGCCGCCCGAGAGCGTTCTGAAGACGCCGGCCGGCGCGTCGCGGCGGCGCGCACGGCGCTGAAGGTCGAGGAGGCCGGGCTCGAGCGCGAGCGCGCCCGCGCGGCGGAACTCCAAGGGCGCCTCGAGCGCCTCGACGAAGACGAGGCGTCGCTCGAAAAGCCCGACCCCGAGGCCGCGGCGGCGCTCTCCGAAGCCCTCGAAGAGGCCCGCGCCGAAGAGGAGGAGGCCTCCCTAGCGCTCGAAGACGCTTCGGCCGCGGCCGAAACCGCACGCCTTGCGGCGGCCGCGGCGGGGGAGAAGTACTTCGCGCTCCTCTCGGAATTCAAATCCCTCTCGGCGAAGCTCCAGACCCTCGAAGACGTGCAGAAGCAGGCGCTTGACTCCGACGCGCTCTCGGCGTGGCTCAAGGACGCCGGGCTCGAGGGGCTCCCGGAGCTCGCCGACGCGATCGACGTGCCCGAAGACTGGGTGACGGCGCTCGAAGCCGTGCTCGAGCACCGCACGCGGGCGTTCCTGCTCCGCGACCTGCGGGCGGCGGCCGACTTCGCGCGGCGCCGCCCG
>NZ_DAVZJY010000060.1:0-10829 GCF_052272535.1 Sutterella sp.
GCTCCCGCTGCAGAGGAAAAGCCCAAGGCCCCGCGCCGACGCCGCGTGAAGGAGGGGTCGGAAGCGCCGGCCGCCGCCGCTCCCGACGCCTCTTCAGGGGCGGAGCCCGTCGAGCCCACCGCGGCCGACCCCTTCGGCGCCGCGGCCGAGGCGGCGCGCATCAGCGCGGCCGACGCCCCCGCGCGCATGCGCCGGCTCGAAGACGATCTCGAGCGCTGGAGCCGCGAGTACTACGTCCTCGACGCTCCGAGCGTTCCGGACGCCGAATACGACCGCGCCTTCGCGCTTCTCTGCGCCCTCGAGGCGCGCTTCCCGGCCCTGAAGAGCCCCACGTCGCCCACGCTCCGCGTCGGGGGCGAAGTGAAGGCGGGCTTCAAAAAGGTCCCCCACGCGGTGCCGATGCTCTCGATTCATACGGAGACGGACTTTTCGGCCGAAGGCGCAAAGGCCTTCGACGAGCGCGTGCGCCGCGACCTCGGACTCGGCGAGAACGATCCGCCCGTCGAGTATGACTGCGAGCTCAAGTTCGACGGCCTCGCGCTCTCGCTGCGCTACGAAAAGGGCCTCTTCGTGCAGGCCGCGACCCGCGGCGACGGCGCCGTGGGCGAAGACGTCACGGCGAACGTCCGCACGATCCGCGCGATCCCGCTGCGGCTCACGGCGCCCGTGCCCGACGTCCTCGAGGTGCGCGGCGAATGCATCATGCACAAGGCGGACTTCGAGGCGCTCAACGCCCGTCAGGAGGCCGAGGGCGAGAAGCTCTTTGCCAATCCGAGAAACGCCGCCGCGGGGTCGCTGCGCCAGCTCGACCCCAAGGTGACCGCCAATCGCACGCTCCACTTCTACGCCTACTGCCTCGGCGAGGTCTCCGAACCCTTTTCGGACACCCAGAGCGGCGTTCTCGAGCGCTTTGAGGCGCTCGGCTTCCCCGTCGCGAAGATGCGCCGCGTCGTGAAGGGCCCCGAAGCGCTCGCCCGATTCCACGACGACGTCCTCGCCGCCCGCGCGTCGCTTCCCTTTGAGATCGACGGCGTCGTCTACAAGGTGAACAGCCTCGCGCTCGAGGAACGGCTCGGCTTCATCGCCCGCGAACCGCGCTGGGCGTGCGCGCACAAGTATCCGCCCGAAGAGGCGCTCACCACGGTCGAGGGGATCGACGTGCAGGTGGGCCGCACCGGGCGCCTTACTCCCGTCGCGCGCTTGGCGCCCGTCTACGTCGGGGGCGTCACGGTCTCGAACGCGACGCTTCACAACGAGGACCACGTGGTGAAGGACCTCGACCTGCGTGTCGGCGACACCGTGGTCGTGCGCCGCGCCGGGGACGTGATCCCCGAGGTGCTCCGCGTGCTCCCCGAGCGCCGTCCCGCCGGGGCGCAGCCCTTCCGCATGCCCTCGGTCTGCCCGGTCTGCGGCAGCGCCGTGATCCGCGACGAGGAGGAGAAGGACATGCGCTGCACGGGCGGCCTCGTCTGCCCCGCGCAGATGAAGCTCTCGATCGTGCACTTCGCCGCGCGCCGCGCGATGGGCATCGACGGCTTGGGTGAAAAGATCGTCGAGATGCTCGTCGACGAGAAGTTGGTGAAGACCCCGGCCGACCTCTTCGGGCTCCGGCTCGAGGACCTCACCGCTCCGACCACCGCCACCGCGAATTCGGAGAAGCCCCAGAAGCGCATGGGGCCCAAGGCGGCGGAGAACCTTCTGGCGAGCATCGAGCGGGCGAAGAAGACCACGCTCGCGCGCTTCGTCTTTGCGCTCGGCTGCCGGCACGTGGGCGAGGCGACGGCTTTGGGGCTCGCCGAACACTTCGGCACGCTGGACAAAATCGAATCCGCCTCGATGGAGGACCTGCTGGCGGTCCCCGACGTGGGCGAGGTGGTCGCGGAGAGCATCTACGCGTTCTTTCGCGAACCGCACAACCGCGGGGTGATCGACGCGCTCGTGGCCGCCGGCCTCACCTGGCCCGCCGTCGAGAAGAAGACCGCGGGAAGCCTCGTCGCCGGGAAGACCTTCGTCCTCACGGGGACCCTTCCCACGCTGACGCGCGACGAGGCGAAGGACCTCCTCACCGCGCAGGGCGCGAAGGTCTCCGGGTCGGTGAGCCGCCGCACGAACTACGTCGTGGCCGGCGCGGAAGCGGGCAGCAAGCTCACCAAGGCCGAGGAGCTCGGCATCCGCGTGATCGGCGAGGAGGAGCTCAAGGCGCTTCTCGCCGGGCATGCTCTTTCGGAGGAGACGAACTGATGTTTGCACTGATCGGCGGAACGGGCTTTGAGGAGTCCGGCATTCTCACGGACTGCGAGGAGGTGACGGTTGAGACCCCGTACGGCGCGCCCGCCGCGCCGCTCGTCTACGGAAAGCTCGGCGGCACGCCGCTCGTTTTTCTGCGCCGCCACGGCGCCCGCCATGAATTCGCGCCCCACCGCGTGCCCTACCGCGCGAACCTCTGGGCACTGAAAGCCGCCGGGGTCGAGGGCGTGATCGCTGTCGCCACCGTCGGCGGCGTGGGCGAGGCGATGGGGCCGGGGATGCTGATGGTGCCCGACCAGATCCTCGACTACACCTGGGGGCGCGAGCACACCTACTACGACTCGCCCGAGGCGGGCGTGAAGCACGTCGACTTCACGTATCCCTTCGACGCGGGCGTGTGCGACCTTCTCATCAAGAGCGCGCGGCGCGTCGGCCGCGCCGTCATGGCCGAGGGCGTCTACGCCTGCACGCAGGGTCCGCGGCTCGAGAGCGCCGCGGAGGTGCGGCGATTCGCGCGCGACGGCGCCAACGTGATCGGCATGACGCTCTGCCCGGAATGCGCTTTGGCGCGCGAGCTCGACCTTCCCTACGGTGCGCTCTGCGTGTCGGTCAACTCCGCCGCGGGCCTGAGGGAGTCGCGCCGCGCGATCCGCTTCGATGGCCTCAAGGCTCAGGTGGCTGAAGGCGTCGCCGCGGCCGTGGACGTCGTGCGCGAGGCGCTCTGCTTCTCGGCTGCGGCCAAGATTTCCTTGTGAGTTTTTAGAAGTGAGGTGAGCCGTGCCGGTTCTCAAAGTGATGAAGATGGGCGAGCCCGTGCTCCTCAATGAGGCGCTCGAGGTCACCGACTTCGGCAGCGACCGGCTGCGGCGCCTCGTCGCCGACATGTGGGACACGATGGCCGAGCAGGGCGGCATCGGCATCGCCGCGCCGCAGGTGGGCGCCTCGGAGCGGATCATCTGCTTCGGGCACCCCGAGGGTGAGGCATCCGTCCGTGGCGCCGTGCCGCGGACCGTCCTCATCAACCCGACTCTCGAGCCCGTGGGCGACGAAGTGGAGTCGGGCTGGGAGGGGTGCCTCTCCGTCCCGGGCCTCAGGGGCGTCGTGCCGCGATGGAAGCGGATCCGCTACGCCGGGTTCACGCTCGAGGGCGAGCGGATCGAGCGCGAGGCCGAAGGGTTTCACGCCCGCGTCGTGCAGCACGAGTTCGACCACCTCGAGGGGATTCTCTACCCGATGCGCATCACCGACTGGCGGTATTTCGGCTACACGGACGTGCTCTTCCGGCCCAAGACCGATGAGGCGTCTCAGGCCGGTGAGGACTGAGGCGCCGGGTCAGACGTCTGCGAGCGCGAGGAGCGCCTTGATCTCCTCGGGGGTCTTGACGCCGAGCTTGCGCAGAACGTTCGCGCGGTGCACCTCGACCGTGCGCACGGCCGAGCCGAAGCGCTCGGCGATCTCGCGGTTGAGCAGCCCCGCGGCGATGAGTTCGGCGATCTGCCGCTCGCGCGGCGTGAGGGTCGCGACGCGCTCGACGGCGTCCCGGCCGGGCAGGCCCGCCGCCTTTGAGGCGCTCTCAAACGCGGCGAAGGCGATCGAGGCGAGGAGCCGCTCGTTGTCGATCGGCTTCTGAATGAAGTCCACGGCGCCGTCCTGCAGGGCCAAGACGGCCATGTCCACGTCGCCGTGGCCTGTGAGGAAGATGACGGGAAGCCGGATGCCGCGCTCGTTCATCACGGCCTGCGCCTGAATGCCGGTCATGCCGGGCATGCGCACGTCGAGCACCACGCAGCCGGGGTTCGAAGGCGAGTCGCCGCGGAGAAACGCTTCGGCGCTCGGATAGTCCGCCACGCGCCACCCCTCCATTTCGAGGACGAAGCGCAGCGCGTCGCGCAGCGGCGCCTCGTCGTCGACGATGCGCACGAGGGAGTGTTCGCGTGCGAATTGAATCTGGTCGAGCGTGAGCTGGGTGTCTCTGGGTCTCATGACTTCTTCTCTTCAGAGGGCTGCGGCGCAGGGTCGTGCGCAGCGGATTCGATGGGGGCGGCGGCGCCGGCGGCCTGCCGGCCCGCGGCGGCGGCCTTCTGCGCGAGCGTGCGCTCCAGGGTCGGGATGCGGGCGATCGCGGCGAGCCCGCCGCCCGCGAGCGGCGTGAAGGAGAGGCGCCCGCCCAGGCGCTCGAGGATGCCCCTCACGATCGAGAGGCCGAGCCCGAGGCCCTGGGCCTTTTCGCTCGGGCCATGCGATTCGAGAATGCGCAGCGTCTCGGCCGTGACCACCGGGCCGTTGTTGAGGACCGAGAGCTCCGCCTCGCTCTTGTGCTCGTTCACCGTCACGGTGACGGCGCCCGCGGGCGACGCTTCGATCGCCTCGAGGGCGTTGCGCACGAGGTTGATCGCTACGAGCTCCATTTCGAGCGGATCGGCGAGGACCCTCACCGGCGCGGGACCGACGAAGTTGATTCGTGCGCGCCAACGGCCCGTCGAGACGAGCTCGCTGATCGCCTTCTGCGCGGCCTCGCAGAGGTCCACCGGCACGTGCTTCGGGGTTTCGGACTTTGCGTAGGCGCGCACGCGCGCGACGATCGCGTCGGCGCGCGCGGTCTGCTCGGAGAGCTTCGCGATGATCGACTTCATCTGCTCGGGATTGAAGCGGCCGCCGTCCACAAGCTTTTTGAGTCCGAAGAGGTAGAGCGAGATCGCCGCGAGGGGCTGGCGCATCTCGTGGGCGAAGATCGTCGAGAGCTGTCCCACCGCGCCGATGCGGCCCATGCGCTCGATGCGGGCGTTGGCGGTCCGCGCCTCGTGCTGCAGGCGCTTCTGCGCCTCGAGCGCCTCGCCGAGGTGCTGCGTGCGGATGCGCACGAGCTGCGAGACGCGGATCGAGTGCCCCGCGAGCCCGAGGATCAGAAGTCCGAAGATGAGGAGGTATTCACCGTATTCGGCGAGGAACCGGTCGAGCGTCCAATCGCGCAGATAGGCGTAGGGACCGATCTTAAGCTCGCGGAAGATTTCGTCCACGCTCGCGTAGTCCGTCGCGACGCTCCAGAAGAGCTCCTTCGCGCCCGCCGGGCGCATCTGCAGGAGCGCCCGGGCGACGAGGCGCGAAACCTGCGGAGCCGTCGCGGGCGTGCTCGCGATCACCCACGAGGGATAGAGGGGCGTCGAGCGCGCGCACGCCTCGGGTTCGGCCGAGGCCGGGTCGTCGAGGCGGTTCACGACGCGGATGCGGCCGCGGTCTTCGGGGTGGTCTTCGAGCCACTCCTCGAGGTAGCAGAGCCGGAAGAACCCCACGTCCGCTTCGCCCGCGAGGATCTTCGGGATGGCTTCGCGCATGCGGCGGCCGTCGCCCAAAAATTCCGTCGAGGCGAAGAACTTCTCCGGGTCGTAGCCCGCGTGCTGGATCACGTTGAGCGGGAGCTGCAGGCCCGTGAAGGCGGTGGGCGAGCTCGTCACGAGGCGCGCTCCCTTGAGGTCGAGGAGCGTCCTGAGGCTTGAGTCGGCCGAGACGAGGATCGTCGAGCCGTCGTTGTGGTTCGGGTCCGGATAGTCGCGCGAAGCGACCGTGGCGAGCGCCTGCGCGCCGATCGGCTGCATGCGCACGTAGAAGCCCGAGCTCGAGAGGAAGACGTCCACCGAGCGGGAGCGCACCGCTTCGCGCAGCTCCGAGAGGGTGTAGGTGCGCACGATGACGTTCGCCGCTCCGAACATGTCCTCGAGCGCCTTGATCGTGCTTTCGACGATCGACTCGTAGGGCGACGGGCGCACGAACTTCACGACGCCGAAGCGCACGGGAAGGTGCGCGGCCGGGAATTCGAGCGAGAAGGAGGCGCTGCTCAGTCCGTCGGGGCGTTGCGCCGTCTCTGCGGACGAGTCCGGCGTGGCGGCCGGTTCCGGCGCGGCGCAGAGGATCGGGCTGGTGCAGAGGATGAGCGCGGAGAGGGCCGCGGAGATCAGACGCATGGTGAAAAGACGGAGCGAGGCCGGTCTCAGGCGCCGGCACTTCCAGACATTTTAGAAGGGCGCAGAAAAAACAACGAAGCCCCGGTCCAGCACACCGAGGCTTCGTCTATTTGCAGGGAGATCAATATGTCAAGCTTCACCCGTGCATCCTGCGGGATTGTAGCGTGTTGCTGGTTCCGAGAAGAAGCGACCGAAAGTTGGCGAATGGCAGTCTTCGTGCCGCGCTCTTCGCGCCGGATGAGCGCCCCGTCCTCGAAGCGACCTCTCCATAGAGCGCCTTAACGAGGAGCAGAACGCATCCAGGCGTGTTCAGAAGAACGCCATCACGCTGGTGAAGCAGACGAGCATCGGCAGGGCGGTGCGCTTCACGAGGTCGAGGGGATTCACCTTGCACAGGCCCGCCAACAAGATCACCACGCCCGCCACCGGACTCATCGTGCGCCCGAGTTGCGCGGAGATGAGGGCGGTGTTGCCGAGGTCGCTGATCGTCATGCCGAGCTCCGCGGCATGCGGCGTCACGGCTTCATTGAAGGCGAAGGTCGCCGCGTCGCCCGAGCCCGTGAGGATCGCCATCAGGAAGACGCCGCAGCCGCCGCCGATCCGGGCGTATTCGCCGACGTTCTTCAACGCGTCGATCAGGGCGTCCACGAGTCCGGCCTCACGCAGACCGCCCGCGAAGACGCCCGCCGCGATGATGATGCCGAGGACGTTGCCGTAGCCCTTGCCCGCGCCGTTGAAGAACTCCGTAACGGCCTTCTGCGGATTGCAGAGCGTCACGATCATCGTGTAGATCGCGCCGATCAGCATCGCGTGGGCGACGCCCATCCGGAGTGCGGGCACGCACGTGTTGCCGAGGAGCAGGATCACGAGGGGGACGAGCGGAGCGGCCGCCCATAGGAGGTTGATGTGCTCGACCTTCTCGCCCATGCCTTCGAAGCCTTCGGCGCCCGCACCGCTCTTGTGGTCCTTGAGGAAGACGACTTCGACGATGGTGACGAGCACGGCGCCGAGGACGATCATCGAGGCGTACATGACGGAGTGCGAAATGATGAAGGCCATCGGCTCCATGCCGGCCATGCCCGAGATCATCACCGGGTGCGGACCGCCCGGATTGAAGCACGACCCGAAGGTGCCCGCGAGGATCGCGGCGCCCGCGCCTGCCGGACTGATCCCGGTGCGGATCATCACCGGTAGCAGCGTCGTCGCAACGGCCGCGGCGCAGCCCGCGGCCGACGGAATCGCGGCGTTGATCACCGCGGTGACGAGCGTGCAGGCGGGAATGAGGAGGATGCCGAGCGCCTTCATCGGGCGGGTGAGGAGCTGCACGAGGTGCATGTCGGCCTTGGTGTAGCCCACGAGGAACGCAAAGCCCATCGCCGAGCAGATCGACTGGATGAGTCCTGCGTTCGTCATGCTCTTGGCGAACTGATTGAGGCCCGCCATCGGATCGAGCGAAATGCAGCAGAGGAAGAGGCCGGCCGTGAGAAGGACGAGACGGGTCTCGATGCGCTTCACGAGCGCGACGACGGTGAGGATGACGACGATGATCGCCGCCCAGAAGGTGAAGGTTTCCATTTCGTGCGGGTGCTCCCTTCTCGGGAGTATCAGGGAGTTCGTCGGGGCCGCCCGGCCTCCGGCGGGGATTCGGGCGGCGTGGAGAGGAAGGTGCGGGCTCAGAACCAGTGCTGCAGGCCCGCGCGGAGCATCGTGCGCGTGAGGGCGCCCGTCGCGTCGCTCATGTCCTTCATATCGTCCTCGGCCTTGGAGTAGGACCAGACGGTGAAGACGCGGGTCGTTTTGCTCAGCTGATATTCAAGCCCTGCGGTGGCGACGTGGCGCGAACCTTCGAGCTTCTTCGTCTTCGCGGCCGAAACAGCAACATTCTGCTCGCCGTCGAAGTACATGTAGGAGCCGAGCATCCGGAGCGAGGGCGTGATGCGCCACTGGAAGCCCGCGAGGGCGCTCACGCCCTTGACGCCTTCTTCCTGAGTGATCTTTCCGCTGAAGCCATTCTCAGAATAAACGGCGCCGTTGGCGCTCCAGCCCGCCACCGAGCGCCAGCCCTTCTGGTACTGCACGGCCGCGAAGAGCTTCCAGGCGTCGGTCGGCTGATAGGTGGCGCCGAAGGTGTAGGCCTGCGCGTCTTCGGGCGACCCCTTGAGCGTCAGCGCGTCGCCCGCGGCGTTCTTCAGGGTGCTTGAAGATCGAGGCGTCCACTGCTGCGTCGCGCCGAGCGAGAGGAAGAGCCGCTCGCCCTGATAGGCGACGGCGCCGGAAAGCAGCCGGTTGTTGAGACGCACCGAGGCGTCCTCCTGTCCGGCCGTGTTGAAGGAGTAGGTGAGGCCCGCGCGGAACCCGGAGCGTGAGGGACTGAGCCACGTGATCATGTTGCTCGAGCGCGGGTCGTTGCCGAAGATCGTCGAGATGGCGCTGTCCGTGCCGTAGCCCGTCTCGAAGGGATCGAGCCAAGCAAGGCCGATCGAATAGGGAGACATCGTCGAGCGGACGCTTCCCATGCGGCCGAAGCCCAATTCGCCCCAGGCGCTGCTGCGTAGCGCGAGGATCGAGCGGCGGTCGAAGAGCGTGCCCGAGGTGGTGAGCGCGCCGTCATCGGAGTTGAAGCCACCTTCGAGGTAGCCGCGCACCGAGAGGCCTTCACCCAGATTCTCATTGATCTTGAACCCCCAGCGGGAGCCTTCATTGAGCATCTCGAGCTTGTCGCCCGCGCCGTTCACGTGCAGGTAGCGCATCGAGGTTTCGAGCTTGCCGTAGACCTCGACGTCGGCGGCGGCCGCGTTCTGCAGGGCGGCGGCAAAGAGGACGGCGATCAGACAGGCGGTTGAACGCAGGTGCATGGAGGCGGACTTCTTGATCATGGGCTTCTCCTTGAGAAAGGGCGGCGGGCGGCTGAGGGCGTGCGCCGGGCGGGAAAACTGTCTTTGGGGGATCGAAAGAGGGGGTCGGGGCGTCTCCCTGCGGACAATTCTCCCGGCGGGTCCGGGCGGCCGATACATGTGGGAACACCTCAGTCCGCTTACTGACAACAGTCAGCGGACTACTCCTCAAGGGGTGGCCGGCTGAGAAGAAAACTTCTTGTAAAACAATGCGTTTGTTCTATTCTCTTCCCGCTCTGAAACAGTTGACAGACTTGGATTTGAGCGCAAATACCTTAGAGAGTCCGGGCGCAGGCGTCCCGCATAATGCCCTCACCAAGACCGGCGCTCCGGCGCCCAGAATTCCCTTTTGTGAGAGGCAGAAAATGATGAACGTCGACAACCGCTACACCGACGAGATGGTGGCCTTCCGCCGCACGCTCCACGAGCACCCTGAAACGGGATGGACGGAGTTCCGCACGACTTCGATTATCATCAACCGTCTGAAGGAGCTTGGTTTCGAGGTGCACCAGGGGCTCGAGGTGATCAATCCGAAGTTCGTCATGGGGCGCTACCCCGAAGAGGTCGAGGCGGCGAAGAAGCGCGCGCTCGAAGAAGGCGTCGCTCCGGCCGACATCGAGGCGACGCAGGGCTACACCGGCGCCGTGGGCGTCTGGCGCACGGGGCGTCCGGGGCCCGTGACGGCGCTGCGCTTCGACATTGACGCGCTCTACGTGCCGGAGACCACGGCGCCCGAACACATCCCCAACAAGTGCGGCTTCGCCTCGAAGCACCCCGGGCAGATGCACGCCTGCGGCCACGACTGCCACACGGGCGTCGGGCTCGCGATCGCGCACTGGATCAAGGACCATTCCGACGAGCTCTGCGGCACCTTCAAGCTCCTCTTCCAGCCCGCTGAGGAAGGCACCCGCGGCGCGCTCGCCATGGCCGAATCGGGTGTTTTGGACGACGTGGACAATCTGATCGCGAGCCACATCGCCTGCACGCCGCGCTTGGGCGAAATCACGATCACCGATCCGGGCTACAACGCCACGGTGAAGTTCGACGTTCACTTCGAAGGGCGCCCCGCGCACTCCGTCGCGAACCCGCAGGACGGGCGCAACGCCCTGATGGCGGCCTGCCACACCGCGGTGATGGTCGGAAGCCTGCCGCGGCACGGCGCGGGCCTCACGACCGTGAGCTGCGGCCGGATCGTCGCGGGCGAGATGAGAAACGTCGTTCCCGTTCACGCGACGATGCAGATGGAGGTGCGCGGCGCTACGACCGAACTCTGCCGCTACGTCTTCGAGCAGGTCGAGCGCGCGGTGAAGGCCTGCGCGGAGGCGTTCGACGTGAAGCACGACATCGTCAAGGTGGGCGAGGCGTGGACGATGAACCCGACGCCGGAGCTCGCCGCGATCTTTGAGAAGCACGCGGCCGAGGTGGTTGGCGCCGAGCACGTCTCGCACTACAGCGAAAAGGGCGGCAGTGAAGACGCCACCATCCTGATGGCGCGCGTGCAGCAGCACGGCGGACGCGCGGCGCACTTCTACTACGGCGCGAATCACACGGGCAACCACCGTTCGGACTTCGATCCGGACGACGTGAAGAGCATGCCGGTGGGCTTCACGCTTCAGACCCTCATCCTCAAGGACTTGAACGGTCGCGCCCCCTCCGCGGAATAGTTCCTCCGGCAGCCTTCAATTTGAGAGCATGATCCTCCGGGCGGCGGCCTCTTCGGCCGGCCGCC
>NZ_DAVZJY010000061.1:0-10565 GCF_052272535.1 Sutterella sp.
GGGGCCGGCGACGCCGGTGAGGGCGACGGCGAGGTCGGCGAGGCTCGAGGCGAGCGCTCCGCGCGCCATCGCCTCGGCGACGGGTTCGGAGACGACGCCCGCCGCTTCGATCGTCTCCGCGGGCACGTCGATCATCTCGATCTTCGCGGCGACCTGATAGGTGACGAAGCCGCGGTCGAACCACCCCGAGGAGCCCGGGACCGAGGTGATGAGCTCGGAGACGAGCCCTCCGGTGAGGCTCTCGGCCGTAGTGATCATGCGGCGCGACTCACCCGCGCGCCGCCCGAGGATCTCCGCGGCGAGCTCGGCGCGGCTTCTGAGCTGCGCGGCTGCGGACGGAGTCTGGGTCTTTTCAAGGTTCATGGGAGGCTCGCCGATGAAGGAGACGGAGGAGATAGGCGGGGCGTCAGGCGGCGAGCCGTCCGGCGCTCCAGTAGAGGGCGAGCAGGATCTGGATCGCCGCCCAGGCGTAAAGCGCGGCGACGAGGTCGTCCAACATCACGCCGAAGCCCGTCTTCACGCGGTGGTCGATCCACGACCCCGGCCAGATCTTCACGATGTCGAAGAGCCGGAAGGTGGCGAAGGCGGCGGCCCACCAGCCCCAGCCCGCGGGGAGCGCGATGCAGAGCGCCCAGACCGCGGTCACCTCGTCCACGACGAAGCCGCCGTGGTCGCAGACGCCGATGTCGCGCCCGGACTTTTCGCACGCCCAGCAGCCTGCCGCGAAGAGGAGCGCCGTGAGGACGATCCAGCCGGCCGTCGGGATGAAGGAGTGGAGAAGTCCGTAGACGAGCACGCCCGCGAGCGTGCCCCAGGTGCCCGGCGCCGGGCGCAGCAGCCCCGCGCCGAAGAAGACGGCGAGCGCGTGCGCCGGAGACGAGAAGGCCCACCGGGGCGTGAGGCGCACCCGGTTGGCGGGGTTGGCGGGGTCGTACTTGCCGATCATCAGCTACTCTTCTCCGGGGGCGAAGTGGTCGAATCCGACCGAGGGCGTCAGAACGAGCGCGCCGTCGCCCGCGCGCACGACGACCGAGGTCGTGGTGCGCGGCACGATGCGCCCGATGCGCGTCACGGGCGTGCCGGTTCTGAGTCCCGCCTCGTAGATGCGCTCCGCGGCTGCGGCCGGCGCGGTGAAGACCAACTCATAGTCGTCGCCCCCGGTGAGGGCCGCCTCGTGCTGCCGCGCGATGGTGAGCGAACGCAGCGCCGTCGAGACGGGGATGCGGTCCCAGTCGACTTCGGCCGAGCAGCCGCTCCGCTCGAGAATGTGGCCGAGGTCCGCGAGGAGGCCGTCGGAGACGTCCGCGCAGGCCGAGGCCGCTCCGAGAATCGCCTGCCCGAGCGCGACGCGCGGCGTCGGCCGGTCCATGCGCGCGAAGAGTGCGGGCTCGAGGTCGGGCATCACCTCCCAGGCGCCCCAGCGGCACTGCAGCGCCGCGTAGGCGTCGCCCAGCGTGCCCGACACCCAGACGTCGTCGCCCGGGCGCGCGCCCGCACGCGTGAGGCCCATGCCGGCGGGGAGGTCCCCCATCGCGGTGATGCTGATCGTCACGGGAGCGCGCCTGCCCTCGACTTCGGGCGTGCGGGTGGTGTCGCCCCCGAGGAGCGCGCAGCCCGACTCGTGCGCGAGCGCCATCAGGCCCCGCGAGAAGTCGGCGAGCCAACCGTCGTCGCGTCGCGGCAGCCCGATCGACAGGAAGAAGGCGCGGGGCACGGCGCCTGCGGCCGCGAGGTCCGACAGGTTGACGGCGAGCGCCTTGTAGCCCACGTCCTCGGGGTCGGCGTCGGGCAGGAAGTGCGTGCCGAGCGCCATCATGTCGCACGTGACGGCAAGCCGCCCCGCGCCGGTGTCGATGATCGCGCAGTCGTCGCCCACGCCGGCGCTCTTCCACGCGCCGAAGCTCTGGTACGTGAAGAACTTCTCGATGATCTGGAATTCGCCTCTCTGCGGCATTTTGTTCGACTCGCCTCCCCAATCAAGTTCGGAGGGCGGCGGCGCAGACCCTGAGGATCCGGCCCGCCCTCCTTCCGACAGGCATCATCATATTTCGTCGGCGCCGCACCGGCTGAAACAAGATTTTCAAGGGCCGGAGTGCGCCGAAAGGCCGCCCGCGGACGACGGACGGCCTTTCCTCCTTCAGATCGGACGGCGTCCCTCAGGGGGACACCCGGCGGCTCACTCAGCCTTTTCGACCTTCTCGACCTTTTCAGCCTTCGTCGCCTTCTCGGCGGCGCGCTTCGCATGATCGTCGGCGAACTCGGCCGCGCGGACCTTCTCGGCGACGCGCTCGAGCACGGCGTTCGTGAAGCGGTAGCCGCTGCCGAAGCGCTTGGCGAGCTCGACGTCCTCGTTCAGAACGACGCGGTAGGGCGTCTGCGGGCAGTGCATGAGCTCGTAGGTGCCGAGGAAGAGAATCGAGCGCTCGACGAGCGAGACGCGCTTCAGATCGCGGTCCACGAAGGGCGCGAAGACCTCTTCGAGCGCCGCGTGCTGGGCGACGACGCCCGAGAGGAGCGTCGAAAAGAGCTCGCGGTCGCAGACCGCCCAGTCCGCGGTCGTGACGCCGGCGCCCTCGACGGGGCCGCCGTCCTCGTCCTCGATGAGCGACTCGAGGCCTTCGGTGATCTTCGCGGCGGTGAGTTCCGGATCGGCGATCCATTCATAGACGCCGAGGAGCGCGAAGACGCGCGCGAGGCGGCGCGACGAATGGAGCTGATGACGGGACTTTTGCGCTTCTGACATCGTGCGATTCCTGAAAAAATACTTCCCTGAAGGAAAAGCCGCGCATTTTAGCGCGGCCCGGGCGCGTGCGTCCGCTCCCCGAAGGGCGGACGCGCACGCGCATCAACGGTCCGCGCGGGGATTATTCCTCGCGGTCGTCTTCGTCCTCTTCCTCAAAGTCGTCGGCGGTGACGAACTCCTTGGCGAGGTTAGCCATCTCGACGGCGCATCGCGCGCAGTCGCGGCCCTTCATCTCGAGGCGGGCCTGGCACTGGTCGTCGTCCTCGGTCGTGAGCACGCCGTTGGCGATCGGAATTTCATAGTCGAGGCCGATGCGGGTGATGCCCGCGCCCGACTCGTTCGAGACGAGCTCGAAGTGGTAGGTCTCGCCGCGGATCACGGCGCCCAACGCGATCAGGGCGTCGTACTCCTGGGTCTGCGCGAGCTTCATGAGGGCGAACGGAATCTCGAGCGCGCCGGGAACGGAGACCTTCGTCACGTCCTCGTCCATGACGCCCAGCTTGCGCAGCTCGTCCATGCAGAACTCGAACTCGCCGCGGCCGGCGTACTCATTGAAGCGCGAGACCACAATGCCGATGCGCAGATCGGTGCCGTCGGTCGAGGTCGGAATGATGTCAACTGCCATTTGCTTCTCCTTCATGGAACGGGCAGGCCGCGTGCGCGCCGGACGCGCCGGACTCCTTCGAGCCGGCCTCCGGTCCGCGCACGCCCGGATTGCTGGAATTTCTCGGCGCGCCCGTCGGGGGCTTTGCCGGAGGCGGCGCCGTCGGCGAAGCCCTCCGCCCCGCCACCGCACCGCATGCTGAATTCTTGATTTTACCGCAGGCGGCCTCCGTCGAGCCGCTGCGCCCCCGGGCGCCGCGCGGTTTGCGCCGGTGCGGGAAGCCCCCCCCCTTCATGACGAAGCCGTGACGGCGCGCCCGAGAAACTTCACCGACGCGTCACGCCGCCGTCAATGGCGCTTCATGCGCGCTCCCTAGAGTGAAAGCCATTCCCAACGACGGCCGCGCCCCTTCACGCCTGCTGCGGCCGCCCCTCCGGCAACACCTACAGGAATCATTCGCCGTGAAGAAGACTCTCCTCACCCAGGCCGCCCTTGCGGCCCTCGTCGCCGCCTCGACCTGCGGCGCCGCCAACGCCGCCCAGATCTACCCGGTCGATCAGGCCCGCTTCATGACGAACGCGCGCTTCGACTTCAAGGTCGAGCTCGACAAGGTCGCTGCCCGCAAGGACGTCTCGATCGAGATCAACGGCGCGGACTACAAGAAGGTTCTCAAGGGCGACGAGATCTACCTCGCTCAGGAAATCGACGCCGACGGCTCGGCGATCATCATGCGCGACGTCGAGATCAAGAAGCCCGGCCGCTATACGGTCGTCGTGAAGAGCCCCGAAGGCGAAATGCGCGCCGAGTGGGATCTCTACACCACGGCGAAGAAGCCCGTGGCGAAGAACGTGATCATTCTGCTCGCCGACGGCCTTTCGGTCGGCCACCGTACGGCCGCCCGCATCCTCTCGAAGGGCGTGAAGAACGGCATGTACCAGGCGCCCCTTGCGATGGACGACATGCCGCACATGGCGCTCCTCGGCACGAGCTCCGTCGACACGATCGCTGCGGACTCCGCCAACACCGCCTCGGCCTACATGACGGGCCACAAGTCCTCCGTGAACGCCTTGGGCGTCTACGCCGACCGCACGAAGGCCTCGCAGGACGACCCGCGTCAGGAAACGATCGCCGAACTGCTGCGCCGCAAGACCGGCAAGGCGATCGGCGTCGTCTCGGACGCCGAGATCGAGGACGCGACCCCCGCCTCGGTGGTCGCGCACACGCGCCGCCGCGCCGACAAGGCCGACATCGTCGGCATGTTCTGGGACGTCAAGCCCGAGGTGATCCTCGGCGGCGGCTCCGCGTACTTCCTCCCGCAGGGCACCCCCGGCTCCAAGCGCAAGGACTCGACCAACTACATCGACCTCTTTACGAACGCGGGCTACAAGTTCGTCACCGACCGCACGGAGCTCAACGGCGCCGTTGCGGGCAAGGCGCCGCAGAAGCTCCTCGGCCTCTTCCACACGGGCAACATGGACGGCTGGATCGACCGCCACCAGTGGAAGGGCAACACCGTGAAGAAGTTCCCCAACCAGCCCGACCTCACCGACAGCTTCGACGCCGCGGTGAAGGTCCTCGAACAGAACAAGGAGGGCTTCTTCCTGATGCTCGAGGCGGGACTCGTGGACAAGTTCTCCCACCCGCTCGACTGGACGCGCTCCGTGGGCGACACGATCGCCTTCGACAAGGTGGTCGAACGCGCGCAGAAGTACGTGGACGAGCACCCCGACACGCTCCTCATCGTGACGGGCGACCACACGCACTCGATCTCGGTCGCGGGCACGGTCGACGACAACAAGCCCGGCCGCGACATGCGCGAGAAGGTGGGCGTCTACGCCGACGCGGGCTACCCCAACTACGAGGACAAGGACAAGGACGGGTTCCCCGACGACTTTGCGCCTTCGAAGCGCCTCGCGGTCTTCTTCGGCGCGCACCCGGACTACTACGAGACCTACCGTCCCTTCCCCGAGAAGACCTTCAACCCGACCGTGAAGAACGAAAAGGGTGAGTACGTCGCCGACTCCGAGTACAAGAACGTCGAGGGCGGCCACTTCGTCGAAGGCAACCTCCCGCGCAAGGAGTCCCAGGGCGTGCACACGGTTGACGACCTCGTCGTCACCGCGCGCGGTCCGAAGTCCGAGGAGATCAAGGGCTTCATGAACTCCACCGAGATCTTCCGCGTGATGGCCGACGCCCTCGCCCTCGGTCACTGATCTCCGGCAGGGGCGGGACGCGGAACGTCGCAAGCGCTTCCAAGACGGGCGACGGGGAGACGAAAGCGCCCCGGCGTCCGCCCTCCGGAAGAGCTCCCGGTCCGCCCCCCGAACCCCGACTCACGCTCAAGGCGGAGCGCTTCCTCCCCATCAGGAAGGCGGCGCTCCGCCTCGGCTTCTTCTCCCTATGTGAACTCGCATGCTCCGCCGCCAGCTCCTCACCCGCCTCGCCCTTGCGACCCTCGCGCCCGCCGCCGCACTTCCCCGCGCGGCCCTTGCGGCCCCGAAGCCCAACCTCGCCTTCGACGAGATGTACGCGGGCGTCTCCGTCCTCGGCATCAAGTTTTCCGAAAAGCTCAAGAGCCTCGCCGGGCGCGAAACGACGATCCTCGGCTTCATGGCCCCGCCCCTCAAGGCGGACGCGGACTTCCTCGTCCTCACGAAGAGCCCGGTGAGCCTCTGTCCCTTCTGCAACACCGACGCGGACTGGCCCGACAGCATCATCGTGGTCTACCTCGGCCGGAAGCAGGAATTCGTGCAGAGCAACCAGCTGATCGCCGTCACGGGCACCCTCGAACTCGGCAGCCGCACCGACGAGGAGACCGAGTTCGTGAGCCTCGTGCGCATCGTGAACGCGCACTTCGAGGTCGTCTGACGAAGGAACGGGCGATGGCGGACTTCGACCTCACGCTCCCCGAAACCGAACTGCGCGTGCCGGACGGCGAGGAGACGCGGCTCATCTTCTCCACCTCGGGGTTCACGCTCCCCGAAGGCGCGGTGCTCGGCGTGCGCGGCGCCTCGGGCGCGGGAAAGAGCACCTTTCTGAAGCTCCTCTCCGGGATCCTCACGCCCACGCGCGGCGCCGTGCGCTGGGGCGCGGTGAACCTTTCGCTGCTCACGGAGTCCGCGCGCGACCGCTGGCGCGGCGAGCACTGCGGGTTCCTCTTTCAGGACTTCCGGCTCTTCGAGGACCTCACGGCCGAGGAGAACGTGCTGCTGCCCACGACCTTCACCCGCGCGCTCAGGAGCGAAGACCACGTGCGCGCCCGGGGACTCCTCAAAGCGCGGGGCGTGCGGCCCGACACCCGCGCGCGGCTCCTCTCGCGCGGCGAAATGCAGCGCACGGCCCTCGCGCGCGTGCTCTTTGCAGAACCGCAGGTGATCCTCGCCGACGAACCGACGGCGAGCCTCGACCGGCTGCGCGCCGCCGAGGCGGTCGAGGCGCTCCTCGAAGCCGCACGCACGCTCGGCGCCACCCTGATCCTCGTCTCGCACGACGAGCGCGTGCTCCTGGAGCTCCCGCGCCTCGTCGAAGTCGCCGACGGGCGGCTGATCGACCTTTCCGGCCGGAGGTGATGTCATGCACGTCGCAATGCTCCTCAAAAGCGAACTGCGCCGCTCCGCGGGCGTGATCCTCGGCATGGCGCTCGTGCTTGCGCTCGCCCTCTCGCTCGCGCTCGCGACGAGCCTCACCGAGCGGATGCTGCGCGCTTCGAGCGCCGCGGCCGCGGACGACTTCGACCTCCTCGTGGGCGCGAAGGGCAGCTCCGCGTCGCTCCTTCTCGGCACGGTTTATCTGCGCGACGAGCCTCTCGGACTCGTCCCGGCGCCCGCGCTCTCCTCCCTCATCAACGCCAAGGGCGTGCGCTGGGCAGCCCCCGTCGCCTTCGGCGACCGCACGGGCGACTCTCCGCTCGTCGGCACGACGCGCGCGATGGCGACCCTCGGGGGCGAGCGGCCGCTCAGCGCGGGCCGCGTCTTCGCCGCCCCCGACGAAGCCGTGGCGGGCGCGGGTTCGGGCCTCAAGGTGGGCGACGCGTTCACGCCGATGCACGGGCGCGCCGCAGGCGCGGGTCACGCGCACGAAGCAGCGTCCTTCCGGGTCGTGGGCGTGATGCCCGCCACGGGCACGCCCTGGGACCGGGCGGTGCTCGTTCCGATCGAGCGCATCTGGTCAATGCACGCGCACGAGGACGACCATGCGCACGGCCGCGAGCCGCTCGAGCACTGGATGGAGGAGGACCTCACGCATCTGCCCGGCATGTCCGCGGTGGTGGTGAAGCCCGTCTCGGTCGCCGACGCGTACCGGCTGCGGCAGCGTTTCTCCACGATGTCCGTCACGTCGCCCGAGGGCGCCGTCGTGAACCTCATGGGCGTCTTCTCGGGCGAGGTGCTCGTGGATCTCTACGCCTCGATGGGGAGCGCCGCCCGCGCGCTCTCCTTCATCACCGCGCTCACGCTCGCCGTCGCCCTCGCGGCGACCCTGATCACCGGGGTGCTCCTCGGACGGCTTCGGCTCCCGACGCTTCTGCAGCTCCGGGTCCTCGGTGCGCCGCGGCGCTACGTGGGCGCCCTCATCTGGCTCATCGTCATGACGGTGGTCGTGACGGGCGCGGCCGGCGGACTGCTCATCGGTTGGGCGATCGCTTCGGGGTGCGCGGCCTGGCTCGCCGACGAGACCGGCATCGTCATGGCGCCCGCACTCAGCCGGGCGGAGGCGCTCCCCATCCTCCTCACGCTCGCCGCGGGCGCCCTCTGCGCGCTCGTTCCGGCCTGGGCGGCGGGGCGCGCCAAGATGACCTGAGGACGGGCGCGGGGCCTTCGCCTCCGGAGTCCGGCCCTCGGGACGCCAAGGGCCTGCGCTGACCGGGTGCCGCTCCCCCGCTTTCCATCCCTGAAAAGCAAAGGACCACGCGGCCTCACTGAAGGTGAGGCGACGTGGTCCGCGTGAGCCGCGCCGCCCCCTTCAAAAGGAGGCGGCGATGCGGCGCGTCAGTAGGAGAGGCCGCGCAGGTACTGCGGCGGCACGACGAGGCTCGGGACCTCCTTCACGTGCAGCGCGCTCGCGGCGTGCCAGCCCCAGTGCGGATCGTCGATCATCCCGCGGCCGATGTCGATCACGTCCGCCGCACCCTCGCGCAGCAGCGTCTCGGCCTGCCAGGCGTCGCGGATGAGGCCCACGGTGAAGGTGGGCATGCCGGTCTCCTCCTTCACGCGGCTCGCGAAGGGCACCTGGTATCCCGGCCCCACGGGGATCTTCGCGTCCGGGGTGTTGCCGCCCGTGGAGACGTCCACGAAGTGCAGGCCCTGGGACTTCGCGAGCTTCACAAGCCTCACGGTGTCCTCGAGCGTCCAGCCCTCGGGCTCCCAGTCGGTCGCCGACACGCGCAGACCCACGGCGGTCGTTTCGGGAACGGCCGACTTCACGGCGTTCATCACCTCGCGGGCGAAGCGCATGCGGTTGTCGAGCGCGCCGCCGTACTCGTCGATGCGCTGGTTGGAGAGGGGCGAGAGGAACTGATGGATCAGATAACCGTGGGCCATGTGGATCTCAATGCCGTCCACGCCCGCGCGCACGGCGCGCGCCGCGGCATCGCCGAAGGCGAGGGCGAGTTCGCCGCACTCCTTGAAGTCGAACACGCGCGGCGTCGGATAGCCCGGCGCAAAGGGAACGGGCGAAGGCGCGCGCACGCGCCAGCCGCCGTCCATGGGCTCGACGGCGCGCTGCGGCGCGTCCCAGGGACGCGTGACGCTGCCCTTGCGGCCGGCGTGGTTGAGCTGCACGATCACCTTGCAGCCCGGCTCGATCTCGCGCATCAGGGCGATGAGCTCGCGCAGTCCCTGCTCGCACTCGTCGGACCAGAGGCCGAGGTCGCTGTCGGTGATGCGCCCGTCGGGCGTCACGGCCATCGCCTCAATGCACACGAGGCCCGCGCCCGAAGCGGCAAGGTGCCCGTAGTGCATCTTGTGGAAGAGCTGCACGACGCCGCTCTTGGCGCTGTACATGCACATCGGCGGCACCGAAATGCGGTTCGGGATCGTGAGGGGCCCCAACTGCATCGGCGTAAAAAGCATCGTCTCCATTTATCTTTCCCTTGGGCTCCGGCGGAGGGCTTCTCCGGCCGGGCGCGTCTTGTTCTGCTTTTCGTCTTCTCGGGTCCGTCCGCCCCCGGGGACGGAGGGCGGGCCCAAACAAAAAGCGCGCTCGGGAAGCCCCTCCGTCTGGTCCGGGAGGCCTCCGCGGGCGCGCAATCGTTCACTTCAGGAATGAAGGAGCTTCTTTTCCCTTAGAAAAGCGCGTCGTCATCCTTGAGCGACATTATGCGCTCGACGTAGCGGGCGATCGTGTCGATCTCTACGTTTACGTAGCTCTGCGCCTTGAGGTGCTTCAAGGTCGTCACCTGCACGGTGTGCGGGATGAGGTTGATCGTGACCAACGTATCGAGCGCCGTATCTTCGACCTTGTTGATCGTGAGCGAGACGCCGTTGATCGTGATCGAGCCCTTGTAGGCGACGTAGGGCGAGAGCTTGCGCGGCACGCGCACGACGAGGCGCCAGGACTCGGCGACGGGCTCCATCGACTCGACCTGACCGACGCCGTCCACGTGGCCGCTCACGATGTGGCCGTCGATGCGGTCCGAGAGGCGCATCGCCTTCTCGAGGTTCACCTCGCCGAAGGTGTCGAGGCCCGTGGTCTTCGAGAGGCTCTCGGCCGAGACGTCGATCTTGAACTCGCGCTCCGTCACCTCCACGACGGTCATGCAGGCGCCGTTGACGGCAATCGAGTCGCCCACGCGCACGTCGTTGAGCCCGAGCTCGGGGGCGAGAATCGTGAGGCGCACGCCGTTGCCCAACTTCTCGGGTTCGCGCACCTTGCCGATGGCCTGAACAATGCCGGTAAACATGTGATTTAGCTCCTCAGGAGAATTCGCAGGTCGCCCCCCAGCGGGAGGGCGGAATGGATGTGCCAGCGCTTCGCCGCGGAGGGCGAGGCGGGCGGAGTGACGTCGGCCGGGGCGAGCCCCGCGCCGAAAAGACAGGGCGCCACGTAGGCGAGGATCTCGTCGACGAGCCCCGCCTCGATGAAGGCGCCGGTGAGGCGCGGACCCGCCTCGACGTGGACTTCGTTCACCTCGCGCCGCGCGAGTTCACGCAGGAGCGCCGGGAGGTCCACGCGGCCGGGATTCCCGGCGGCCGGGAGTTCGATCACCTCGCCGCCGGCCGC
>NZ_DAVZJY010000062.1:0-10561 GCF_052272535.1 Sutterella sp.
CGGCGGGCGCTATACTCTCACGCCCGCGGCCTCCATTCGCGCGCCGCGCCCTCACGCTACCCTTCATCCTCCCGATTCCATCATGCTCGAGCAGTTCGGCATTCTCAGTCCCTGGATCTACACCCTCGGCGCCCTGATGATCGTCCTCGCGCCCGGTCCCAACACGCTCTACGTCCTCAAGACGAGCATTCTCGAGGGGCGGCGCGCGGCGTTCGCCGCAATGACGGCGGTGATCATCGGCGACTTCACGCTGATCTTTCTCGCCTACCTCGGCATCGCCGCAGCGATCAAAAGCCACCCCATGATCTTCACGGGCGTGAAGATCATGGGCGGCCTCTATCTGGCGTGGCTGGGCGCCAAGGTGATCTGGCACACCTTCATTGAGAAGCGCGCGAAGGGCAACCCCGTCAAGCTCGCCGAAGATCAGGGCGTGCGCCGTCCGAAGGCGGCGCTCAAGGCCTTCCGCACGGCGCTCGGGCTTTCGCTCACGAACCCCAAGGCGATCCTCTTCTACGTGTCCTTCTTCGTGCAGTTCATCGACGAGACCTACGCCCATCCCGGAATCTCGTACCTGATCCTCGCGCTCATCATGCAGACGATCAGCCTCGTCTGGCAGACGACCTTGATCACCGTGGGTGCAGACTGCCTGAAGCTCCTCGCCCGGAGCCCGGGCGTCGCGAAGATCGGCAACATGGCCTTGGGAAGCCTCTTCCTGCTCTTCGCCGGGAAGCTCATGCTCGAGGCCTGAGGCCGCGCGCCATTCCGGAGGCGGTACTGAAAGACCCGGGAGGGAGCTCCGCCGCTACTCGCTACATGACCGCCCTGCTCCCTGCGTAAAGACGCCCCTCCGGAGCAGAGCCGGAACAGGCGGAAAGTGCCGCAGGCATGGGTTCCGCCGGGCCTGCGGCGGCTCAATCCGCTAAAATCCGCACACTCCCGTGCGGCGCCATCGGTTTGCGCCGCCACTCAGAAGAAGAACGGCGTGCGGGCGCAGCAACAAGGAGTCCCCTCGAGGCTCTTCCAGATTCGAAAAAAGACGCGGAACGCAAGGAGAAGAAATGGCGTTGAAGAAGATCATCAAGGTCGAGGACCCCGACGACATCACGACGGGCTATGCGGGCAAGGTCATGGAGATCGTGAAGCTCTCCGCGATCATCGGTAGCTTCGTGGGCTTCATCTCGGGCTTCATCCTCAAGACCCGCCTCTTTGAACTCTCTTCGGCCACCTGGGGGTCGGCGGCCTTCACGTTCCTCCTTCTCTTCATCGTGCTCTTCGCCGGCCTCGTCTTCCCCGTGAAGGAGATCCCGGTTCTCGTGCGCGACAAGGACGCCGTTGAGAAGGCCCGCGGCGTTTCCGACGGCACGATCGTCTTCTGGGTGCTCGGCCAGTACGCCTTCTCCTTCTCGCTCACCTTCCTCTTCGCCGCCGTCGTGGACCTCACGGCCGAGGTGGTGAACCCGCTCTTCGCCGGGAACTACATGATGGACTTCCCCGCCGCGGTCTTCTTCTTCTATGCGGTCGTGCCGGCGGTGGTCGTGAACGTCCTCTACGCGGCCTTCATGCGCGCGCAGCTCCGAAAGAGCCTGCCCGTCGACTGAGTGGGGGGACCTCCGGGCGGCACCCTCGGCCGCCC
The DNA here is from genome assembly GCF_052272535.1 of Sutterella sp. Classification (NCBI taxonomy): domain Bacteria; kingdom Pseudomonadati; phylum Pseudomonadota; class Betaproteobacteria; order Burkholderiales; family Sutterellaceae; genus Sutterella; species Sutterella sp. The sequence goes on from NZ_DAVZJY010000062.1 coordinate 1,634, forward strand.
TGCGGCCAAACGAAGCAAACGAACACAAACGAAAGCCGCCCCCGGGAGCTGATCCCGGCAGGGCGGCTTTTGCTCGGTGCGGGCTGGTGGCAGCGGACTTAGTTCGCCGCCTCCTTCGCCTTCTCTTCGCGGGCGGCGTGGCGCTCGCGCAGGATCCCGATCACGTCGGCGAGCTCAAGCCCCTCGGCCTGCAGCAGCACGAGGAGGTGGTAGACGAGGTCGGCGGCCTCGTTCTTCAGCTCCTCCTTGTCGTGCACGGTCGCGGCGAGCGCCGTTTCGACGCCTTCTTCGCCCACCTTCTGCGCGATGCGCTTGGTGCCGCGGGCGTAGAGGCTCGCCGTGTAGGAGCTCTTCGGATCGGCGGTGCGGCGCGAGGCGAGGAGAAGCTCGAGGTCGCGCAGGAACTGCCACTTGGAGTCAAGGTCCCCAAAGCAGCTCGTGCTCCCGGTGTGGCAGGTCGGCCCCACGGCGTTCACGAGCACGAGGAGCGTGTCGTTGTCGCAGTCCGTGCCGATGTCGACGAGGTTCAGGAAGTTCCCCGAGGTCTCGCCCTTCGTCCAGAGGCGGTTCTTCGTGCGCGAGAAGAAGGTGACGCGCTTTTCGGCGAGCGTCTTCTCGAGCGCCTCCTTGTTCATGTAGCCCAGCATCAGCACGCGCCCCGAGGTCGCGTCCTGCACCACGGCGGGGATGAGACCGCCGGTCTTCTCCCAGTCGAGTTCCTGAAGGTTCTTTTCCGTCAGCATGTTCTTACCTCCACGCCGTTCTCGGCAAGATACTTCTTGAGATCGGCGATGTTGATGATTTTTTTGTGGAATACGGATGCGGCCAGAGCGCCGTCAACTTGGGCGAGCTCGAAGGCGTCGAGGAAGTGGCTCATTTCGCCCGCTCCGCCGCTCGCGATGAGGGGGACGCGGCAGCGTTCGCGCACGAGCCGGAGCTGCTCGATGTCGTAGCCCCTGCGCACGCCGTCCTGATTCATCATGTTGAGGACGATTTCGCCCGCGCCGCGCTTCTGGACCTCTTCGACCCAGTCGAGCGTCTGCCACTCGGTCTTGCGGGTGCGCTTCTCGTCGCCCGTGTACTGGTTCACCCAGTACTTCCCCGTCGCGGCGTCGTGCCAGGTGTCGATTCCGACCACGACGCACTGCACGCCGAAGCGCTCTGCGAGACGCTCGATGAGGGAGGGATCGGCGAGCGCGGGGGAGTTGACCGAGATCTTGTCGGCGCCGAAGGCGAGAAGGCGCCCGGCGTCTTCAACGGACTTGATGCCGCCCGCGACGCAGAACGGGATGTCGATCGCCTCGGCAACGCGCGAGATCCAGCTCTTCTCCACGACGCGGCCGTCCGACGAAGCGGTGATGTCGTAGAAGACGAGTTCGTCGGCGCCTTCTTCGGCGTAGCGCTTCGCGAGTGGCACGATGTCGCCCACGATTTCATGGCCGCGGAACTGCACGCCCTTGACCACCTGCCCGTCCTTGACGTCGAGGCACGGGATTATGCGTTTTGCGAGCATTCGATCGCCTCCTTCGCGGTGAAGCGCCCGTCAAGGAGCGCGCGGCCGACGATGACGCCGGAAACCCCGGTGCCCCGCAGTCCACGGATGTCATCGAGCGACCCGATGCCGCCCGAAGCCTGGAAGCCCACGGCCGGAAATTCGTGTGCGAGCCGCCCGTAGAGGTCCGCATTCGGACCCTTGAGGGTTCCGTCCTTCGAGATGTCCGTGCAGAGGACGTGCTTGAGGCCGACGGGCTCGAACCCGCGGATCACGTCCTCGATGAGAACGCCCGAATCCTCCTGCCAGCCGCTCACGGCGACCTTGGCGGCGCCGTCGGCGCCTACGCGCACGTCGAGCGCGAGCACCACGGCGTCGGGCCCGAAGAAGCGCATCCAGTCGCGCACCATCGCGGGCTTCTTGACCGCGGCGGAGCCGATCACGACGCGCGAGGCGCCCGCCGAGAGGAGCGCCTTGACGTCCGCTTCGGTGCGCACGCCCCCGCCCACCTGGACGGGAACGGTGAGGCCCGAGAGCAGCCGCTTGAGGAGCGGAATCTGGCGCGCGGCCGGGTCCTTCGCGCCCGTGAGGTCCACGATGTGAAGGAGTTCGGCGCCGGCCTTCTCATAGGCCTGCAGGCGCTCGAGGGCCTCGTCGCCGTAGTCGCGCGAGGCGCCGTAGTCGCCCTGGTGCAGGCGCACGACGCGCCCGTCCAAAAGGTCGATGGCGGGAATCGTGATCATTGGGAGACTCCGAGAAAGTTGGCGAGCAGACGCGCACCCGCGCGGCCCGAGCGTTCGGGATGGAACTGCACGCCCATGAAGTTCTCCTTCGCGGCGGCGGCCGTAAAGGCCTCGCCGTACTGCGTCTCGGCGATCGTGAAGGGATTCACCGGCATCGCGTAGCTGTGGACGAAGTAGAACCATTCGCCCTGGGGGAGCCCCGCGAAGAGGAGCTTCGCCGCGGGGGAGGCGTTGTAGTTCACCCGGTTCCAACCCATGTGGGGGAGCGGCAGGCCGGCCACCAGAAGTTCGCGCACGTCGGCCGGAATGAGGCCGAGCATGTCGACGCCCCCGGTCTCTTCGCTGCGGCGCCCGAGAAGCTGCTCGCCGAGGCAGATGCCGAGGACGGGCTGCGTCGCGGCGCGGATGAGCTCGGGGAGCCCGCGCGCCGTGAGCTCCGCCATCGCGGCCTTCGCCGTGCCGACGCCCGGAAGAAAGATGCGGTCCGCGCGGCGAATTTCCGTCGGATCGCGGGTGACGAGGGGCTCGACGCCGAGGCGCTTCACGCCCCAGGCGAGCGAGAGGAGGTTCGCGCACCCCGTGTCGAGAATGACGACGCGCATCAGAGCACCCCCTTCGAAGACGGCAGGTCGGTGCCTTCAACGCGCACCGCATCGCGCAGCGCCCGGCCGAACGCCTTGAAGAGCGATTCGGCGAGGTGGTGGTCGTTCATGCCCTTGGCCTTGAGGTTGAGCGTGAGTCCCATCGTTTCCGAAAGCGAGCGGAAGAAGTGCTCGATCATCTCGGTCGCGAGGTCGCCCACCATCTGGTTTTTGAACTTCGCCTTGAAGGTGAGGTAGGGGCGCCCGGAGATGTCGAGCGCGCAGCGGCAGAGCGACTCGTCCATTGGAAGCAGGAACCCGAAGCGGCGGATGCCCTTCTTGTCGCCCAGGGCGAGCTTCAGGGCTTCGCCCAACGCAAGGCCCACGTCCTCGACCGTGTGGTGGCAGTCCACCTGCAGGTCGCCCTTGGCGGTGAGGTGCAGACGGAGTCCGCCGTGAACGGCGATCTGGTCGAGCATGTGGTCGAAGAACCCGATCCCGGTGGAGATGCGGTTGTCGCCGCGGCGGTCGAGCCAGACTTCAACCTTGATGTCGGTCTCCTTCGTCCGGCGCTCCACGAGCGCATGGCGGTCCCTCGGCGCAGCCGTCGCGAGAAGGCGCCGAGCGACGGCGTCCCAGGATTCGCCCTCAGGGCCGACGCGGATGCCTTCGAGCCCCATGTTCTTCGCGAGCTCAAGGTCCGTCGCGCGGTCGCCGATCACGTAGGAGTTCGCCCGGTCGAGCACCCCGGGAACGAGGTACTTCTCCACGAGCCCGGTCTTGGGCTTTCTGCACGCGCACCCGTCGCCCGGCATGTGCGGGCAGACGAGCACTTCGGCGAAGGGCGCGCCCTGACTCTCGAGGATCTGCATCATCAGTTCGTGCGGACCCTTGAAGGCCTTCTTCGGAAAGCGGAAGGTGCCGAGACCGTCCTGGTTGGAGACCATCACGAGCTTCCAGCCGGCGTCGGAAAGCGCCTTGAGCGCCGGGAGGACGCCCGGCACGAAGCGCATCTTCTCAAAGGCATCCACCTGGTAGTCGTCGGGCTCCTCGAGAATCGTGCCGTCGCGGTCGACGAAGAGAATCTTTTCTTCCATCAGGCTTCTCCGAGAATGCCGCGCAGCGCGGCGATGAGTTCGGCGTTCTCCTCGGCCGTGCCCACCGTGATCCGGATCGCGTTCGCAAGCGTCGGCTGCCGGCTCTGGTCGCGCACGATGATGCCTTGATCCCAAAGCGCCTTGAAGACGCGCGCGCCCTCGGCGAAGCGCACGAGGAGGAAGTTCGAGCTGCTCGGACGGACCTCGAGCACGCCGGGGAGGGCCGAGAGCTTCTGCGCGAGCTCGGCGCGGCGCTTGCAGGTGCCCGCGACGCGCCGCTCCATCGCAGCGACCCCCCCGAGGGAGAGCGCCTGTTCGGCGATGTCGGCGACGGGGGTCGGAACCGGATAGGGAGCGATCACCTTCTTCAGCATCCCGATCACCGCCGGAGAGCCGATGAGGAACCCGCAGCGAATGCCCGCGAGGGCGAAGGCCTTCGAGAGCGTGCGGATGAGGACGAGGTGCGGGGCGCTCGCGAGCCGCGACTTGGCCGAGGCTTCGGGCGCGAATTCGATGTACGCCTCGTCGACGACGAGGATCGCGCGGCCGCGGGTCGCTTCAATCAGGCGCTCGAGAAGCTCCGGGGCGATGAGGCCGCCCGTCGGGTTGTTGGGCGAGCAGGCGAAGACCACCTGGATGCCCGGATCGCGCTCGAGCGCTTCGTCGAGCGCGTTCGCGTCCGGGGCCCAGTCGTCGGCGGGGTCGGTCGTGAGGTTCACGACGCGCACGTTCGAGGTTTCGGCGCACACCGAGTACATCCCGTACGTGGGCGGGAACTGCAGCACGGCGTCGCGCCCCGGCACGCAGAACGTGCGCACCAGGAGGTCGATCCCCTCGTCGCCGCCGCGGGTGACGAGGATCTGTTCGGGCTCGACCCCGGCGTAGCGGGCGTAGCGCGCGATCACCTCGCCCGGCTGCGCGTCGGGGTAGCGGTTCAGAAGATTCTGCGTGAGGGCGTAGGGAGCGGCTTCCGAGGATTCGTTGGCATTCAACCAAACGTCCCCCCGGCCGCCCGCGGCCGCGACGATGCGCCGCGCGGACTGGTAGGGCGTCAGGGCCTGAACCTCCGCGCGCGCAAGCGTCTCGGGCGCTGCCGCAATGGTGTCGGTGCGGCGGGCCATCTTACTTCTTCTCCCCGCAGGAGCAGCTGCAGCACTCTTCGGCCTGCTTGGCCTTGCGCACGAGCACGGCGTTCCGGTGGGCGTCGAGCTGCTCGGCGTGGGCGAGCGTGGCGATGGTGTCGGCAAGACCCGCAAAGCCCGTCTTCGTCATCTCCTGCACGGTCATGCGCTTCGTGAAGTCGGCGAGCCCGAGGCTCGAGTAGGCCGTTGCGCACCCGTAGGTGGGAAGGACGTGGTTGGTGCCGGTCGCGTAGTCGCCGCCCGATTCGGGCGACCAGTCGCCGAGGAACACGGACCCCGCGTTTTCAATCAAAGGCACGTACTTGCGCGCGTCGCGCACCTGCATGATGAGGTGTTCGGGCGCGTAGATGTTCGAGACCGCGCAGGCTTCTTCGAGGTCCTTCACCACGATGAGGCGCGAGGCGCCGAGCGACTTTTCGGCGATTTCGCGGCGGGGCAGGGTTTCGAGCTCCTTCGCGGCCTCGAGCGCCACCTTTTCGGCGAGTTCGCGCGAGGGGGTGAGGAGCACCACCTGCGAATCCGGGCCGTGCTCGGCCTGGGAGAGGAGGTCCGCGGCGACGAACTTCGGATCGGCCTCGGCGTCGGCGATCACGAGGACCTCCGAGGGGCCGGCGGGCATGTCGATCGCGGCGCCGTCCGCGCGGCGGCTCACCTGGCGCTTCGCTTCCGTGACGTAGGCGTTGCCCGGCCCGAAGATCTTCGAAACGGACGGAACCGTCTCGGTGCCGAAAGCCATGGCGGCGATCGCCTGCGCGCCGCCCACGCGGTAGATCTCGTCGATGCCGCAGAGCTTCGCGGCGCAGAGGATCGGGTCGGCGATCGGAGGCGGCGAGCAGAGGATGATCTTCTTGCAGCCGGCGATCTTCGCCGGGATGCCGAGCATCAGCACGGTCGAGAAGAGCGGAGCGGTGCCGCCCGGAATGTAGAGGCCGACGGCGCCGATCGGACGCGTGAGCTGTTCGCAGACGACGCCCGGCATCGTCTCGACCACGACGGGTTCGAGGGCTTCGGCCTCGTGGAACTTGCGGATGTTCTTCGCGGCGGTTTCAAGCGCGGCGCGGAAGGCGGGCGTCTCGCGCTCCCAGGCGGCGTTCACCTCGGCTTCGGTCACGCGGAAGTTCTTCACTTCGGTGCGGTCGAATTTGGCCGAGTATTCGCGCAGCGCCTTGTCGCCCTCCTGCTCGACGTTGTCGAGAATGTCCTTCACCACCGCGCTGATGCGCTCCGAGGCCATGACGGCCGGACGGCGGAGGATGTTCCTGCGCTCTGTGGCGCTGAGCGCATCCCATTCGATGATGTCCTGAAAGGCGAATTCAGTCATTGGGTTCTCCACAAAAAAAGTTCTTGTTCAATTCAGTTGAAGGGGGATTGTCCGGAGAATGGCGTTCACTCCATCATCTTCTCGATCGGGAGCACCAGGATCGCCGAGGCGCCGAGCGCCTTGAGGCCCTCCATCGTCTCCCAGAAGAGCTCTTCGGAGGAGACCATGTGGAGCGCGACGCGGCTGTCGTCGCCTTCGAGCGGCAGAATGGTCGGGTGTTCGGCGCCGGGCAGCAGCTTCGTGATTTCAGCGAGCTTCGCCTTGGGCGCGTGGAGCATGATGTACTTGCACTCTTTGGCGCGGCCCACGCCCTGCATGCGCACGAGCAGGCGCTTGACGAGCGCCTCCTTATCCTCGCCCATCGAATCCGCGCGGGCGATGAGGCAGGCCTTCGAGCGGTAGACCTCCTCGACCTCCTTCAAGCCGTTCGCTTCGAGCGTGGCGCCCGTGGAGACCAGGTCGCAGATCGCGTCGGCGAGTCCCGCGCGGGGCGCGACCTCGACCGAGCCCGTCAGCAGGCAGGGCAGGAAGGTGAGTCCGCGCTCGTCGAAGTAGCGCTTCAAGAGGTGCGGGTAGGAGGTGGCGATGCGCTTGCCGTCGAGGTCGGCCGTGCCCTTCCACTCCTCGTCGGTCGGGATCGCGATAGCGAGGCGGCAGCCGCCGAAGTCGAAGCGCTTGAGCATCCGGAACTGCGGGTTCTCGCCCTGGCTGCGGCGCGCGAGCACCGTCTCCTCGAGCACGTTTTCGCCGATGATGCCGAGGTCCACGACGCCGTCCATCACGAGGCCGGGAATGTCGTCGTCGCGCACGCGAAGGACTTCAATAGGCATGTTTTCCGCAACGGCGAGGAGCCGCTGGCTGTGGAAGCGCACCTTGACGCCGCAGCGCGTGAGCAGGTCCTGGGACTCTTCGGAGAGGCGCCCCGACTTCTGCATGGCCACCCTGAGGCGGTTGTTTTCGATCATTTCGATTTCCTTTCTTCTCTTCAGCCGGGTTCGAGGGTCCGTTCCATTGTCGCCCGACTCGGATGAATTGCGTTTCGTTTGGGTGTGAAAAAAGGCCTCCGGAAGCGTTTTACTTCCGGAGGCCTTCTTGCTTGAAGCTTTGTGCGGTTCATTCGCCGCGCCGTCGTCCGGAAGAACTGTCTGAGTCTTCCGGCATTGCCCATCGCCTGAAAGACTCCCTTCAGGTATGGTGGTGATGACGGCGCATATAGGCGAAGAGCATTGCTGGCTCCAATGGAGTGAATCTGGTTGCTTGTTGGGGCTTCATTGCCCCGACCGCTCCATCATGCCACACGCCCGCCCCGCCCGGGCCCCGTCGATGGTGCGTGAAAACGCCCCTCAATGCGCCGCGGCAACCGGAGGGCGGTGTTTCTCTTAGGAGAAGCTCCTCAATAGCGTCGGGCGCGTCGCAGGCAAAACGGCCAAGCCGCGGGCGCACCGCAGGAGCGCCGGTCGCCCTAGGTCGTCCTCGTGCGGCGAATCCCGGACTTCCGCCCATGACCATTGTCAAGTCCCGATCGATAATGGATTAACTAAGGCGAATTCGGTAGACTTCCGGCTTCGGATTGTTTCTTGGTCCACAAGCCTTTTCGAGGTACCTCCGTCATGTTGAGAACTCCCGATAACGCCCGCCGCGCAACGATGATCGGCCTCCTCGCGCCGGTCTGCTGGGGCATGGGCGTCGCGCTCATCCGCGGCATCGCCGAAGGCTTCGGCCTCGCGCAGGGGCAGACGCTCCTCTATCTCGTCGCCGCCCTCTGCCTCTTCTTCGTTATCGGTCTTCCCGACTGGAGCAAGGTGGACCGCCGGTACCTCTTCTTCGGGCTCCCCGTCGCGAACGCCTCGTCGCTCTGCTTCTGCCTCGCGATCTTCTTCTCCGAGGGCGGCAAGCAGACGATGGAGGTGGCGATGGTGAACTACCTCTGGCCCGCGCTCACACTCCTCTTCGCGGTCCTCTTCAACGGCGTGCGCACGCGCTGGTGGATCGCGCCCGGCATGGTGCTCGCCTTCTGCGGGATCGTGCACATCCTCGCGGGCAGCGAAGGCTTCTCCTTCTCGGGCTTCGCCTCACGCATCGCCGAGCATCCCCTGGGCTACATCCTCGCCGTGGGCTCGGCCCTCACGTGGTCGGGTTTTTCGAGCATGACGCGCGCCTGGGGCGGCTCGACCAACATCTCGACCGTGATCTTCATCATCAACACGATCATCTACGGCACGCTCTGGCTCCTCGGCTTCGGCACGGACACCGTGGGCGAAGGCTCTGCCCACGGCCTCATGAGCGTGCTTCTGGGCGGACTCGCGGTCGGCGGCTCCTACGCCGCCTGGACGATGGGCATGTCGAAGGGCAACGTCACCATCCTCGCGGTGGCGAGCTACTTCACGCCCGTGCTCTCGTGCCTCTTCGCGGTCTTCTGGATCAACGCGCAGCTCGACAACACCTTCTGGCAGGGCGTCGCGCTCGTGGTCGCCGGTTCGCTCCTCTGCTGGGACGCGACCACGCGCGGGATGAAGACCCTGATGAAGCTCGAGGCCGAAGGCCGCACCTCC
>NZ_DAVZJY010000063.1:0-10532 GCF_052272535.1 Sutterella sp.
CGGTGAGGAAGAGCACGGGAACCGTGGAGCCGAGTTCGAGGAGCTTCTCGTGGACGGCGAGGCCGTCGAGCCCAGGCATCTGCACGTCGAGGATGATGCAGCCCGGGCGCGCGAAGTCGCCCCGGGCGAGGAAGTCTTCGCCCGAGGAGTAGGCCGCGGTCTCCCAACCCATGGATTCAAGGAGAAGCGCACTCGAAGCGGCGAGCGCCTCGTCGTCGTCAACGATGCGGATGAGCGGACGCTCGGTCATTGCGTGGTCTCCTTTGAGGGGGCATTCTGGGTCTGGGGGCGCACGTCGGTGCGGTTCTCCGCCGCGGCGTCTAATCTTGTATCGACGGCCTTTGGGCGTGGGCCGTGGTCATACGGCGCTTCATTATGGCCTTTGGCCGGTGCCTCGGGCGCCCTGGGATCTTCACCCGGGCGCGCGAGGTCGAAGCGCACCTCAATCGAAAGCCCGTGTGGAGATCGACGCGAGATTTCCATGCGCCCGCCGTTTTCTTCGACGAGATTGCGCACGATCCCGAGACCGAGCCCGAGGCCCTCGGGCTTCACGGAAGCCGAAACGCGCGAAAGCCGGGCGAAGGCCTCGTCCGAGAGCGCCGGACCGTTGTCCTCCACCGTGACCAGAACGGCCGGTCCTGAGGTGGTCGCGACCTTCACCCACACGCGGCCGCCGGATTGGCTCTGAACCGCCTCGAGGGCGTTCTTCATGAGGTTGTGGAAGATGAGCTCGAGCTCCAAGGGGTCCCCGAGGACCAAAGGCTTCACGCCTGCAGGGCGCGGCGCGAGGTGGATGGGGGCGGCGCCCGAAGCTGCGAGCCCGGCCTTTGCGGATGCGGCGACGGCATAGAGGTCGGTTTCGACCGGTGCGGGGCGCTCCCGGCGCGCATAGCCGCGAACGCGGTCCACGATCGCGCAGATGCGGTGGATCTGGCCGTCCGCGCCTTCAATGGCACGGGCGAGAAGAGGGTCCGCCGGCGCGGGAGCGGGGAGTCCGGGGAGCGCGGGACCGAGTCCCGTTTTCATCTTCGCGACGGCGAGGTAGTTGATGACGGCGCCGATGGGCTGCTTGAGTTCATGCGCGACCAACGCGCAGAGCTGACTCACCGCGCCCATGCGCTCGAGGCGAGAAAGCCGCTCCCGGGTCTTCGCCTCGGATTCGGTGAGACGGGCCTGCTCGGTGAGGGCAGCCGAGAGCTCGGCCGTACGCTTCACGACAAGCCGCCGCAGCCGGATCTCGGAGGCGATGAGAAGAAGGAGAAGCCCCAGACCCGTGAGAATCCAGAGTCGAGCGCGCCGCCAGATCCCGGCCGGGGTCATGTCCTCAAGATAAGCCCAGGGGCCGACGTGGAGAGACTCCTCGAGCTGCCGCACGGCGTGGAAGTTCGAGACCGGGTACCAGCCGAACTCCGCGTCCGGCGGCTCGGTGGAGAGAAGCGCCGCCACCGCCCGCCGCACAATCTCTGGGTCGGCCGTGGGAAGCGCCGAGATCACCAGGTCAGGGTAGAGCTCGCTCGAGGTGCGGCAGGCTGAGGCGGGTTCGTTTCGCGCTGCCGCAACCTTGAGGACTCCTGGCTCGACGAGTCCCTCGGTTTCAATCCGCTCCAAGGTGCAGGCGGAGACGACCCCAACGTCGTAGGCGCCCGAGAGCACTGCCTCGACCACGTTGGGCATGCCGACGCCGAGGAACTTCACTTCGCGAAAGAACCCCTCCGAGCGGAACCCCGCGTCAAGTAGCGTCTTTCTGAATCCGAGCCACCCGTCGATCGAGGTGGGGAGCGTTGCGGCGGCCCGCATTCCGCGCAGCGTCGCCAAGCTCGTGATGTCCGAGCGCGTCGCGAGCGTGATCACCGCCGCTCCGGCGGAGCGCGAAGGGTCCTTCGCCCAGTGCGTGCGGCGCACCGCGATCGGGTGCGCGCCCATGGCGTCGGCGATCCGCAGGAAGTCTGCCGCTGGCGAAATCACGAAGTCGGGCCGGAGCCTGGCGACGGAGGATTCGAGCGTGGCGGAACTCACCGAAAGGCGCAGGACGGTCGCCTCAGGGAGCGCCGCTTCAAGCGTGCGCTTCACCGGAATGATCGTGGACTGCGCAAAACCCGGCTCCGTCATCTCCACGACCGCGAGCGACACGTTGGTGCGGTGTAATTCCGCCTGCAGAGGAGGGGCCTCGTCCGCGGCGCAGGTACCCGTCCCGAGGGCGAATAGAAGCGCCAGCAGGAGAAGAAGTGCAGTGCGAAGGCCTGGGACGGAGGGCATCTGGGACGTGCGGATGGGAGGAAGACAGGAGAATCCAGGCGGATTCGGAGTGGCGGGCGTGAGTCTCGTGAGAAAATGCCCGCCATGACCGAATTAAAGCACCTCCGGGCCGAAGACGCCCATACCGACAGCTCCACCGCGGCCGCTCGTTTCTCGCCCGCGCCCGAAGTCCGCGACTTCATGCCGGCGGACATGGAGGCCTTCGTCAACGCCTACGACGAAGTCTGGGGCTGGGAGATTCACGCCGATCCGGCGAGCATGGAGCGCAGCACGATGGCCCTCGCCTATACGCTCACGAACCTGCTGCGCGCCGACGCCGCCCGCACGGCGCTTCTCCCCGACGGCCGCCCCGGGGCGCTCGCCTGCATGCGTTGGGACGTTTCCAACTCTCAGACGCACGGCGTCGAGCCCGCCCACCGGGACCTCGCGCGGATCCGCATGAAGACCCTCTACGAGCGCTGTGCTTCACGCCTTGCCGCCACGAACCTCGGACGCGACTGCCTCGAGTTCGAGGACGACCTCATGGCCGTCAACCATGAGCTGATGGGCCGGCTCCCGCCCGTGCCCGAGGGCGGGCGAGCAGAGCTCATCTACCTCATCACCGTCCGGGAAGCACGCGGCCTTGGGCTCGGCAAAGCGTTGATGGATGATTTTGAAGCCGCCTGCCGCACCCGCGGCATCGGCGACGCCTTCCTCTACACCGACAATCACTGCCACTGGAAGATCTACTTGAAGCGCGGGTGGTCGATCGCCGCGAAGAAGCGTTGGCGCGCTCCGATCGAGGACGACGCGATCGAAAGCATGCTGATGCGCAAAGCCATGCAGCCCTGAGGCCTGGAGCGGTTCCACCCGGCATGGCATCGGTCGGTCTGGGGGAGACCTCTTCTTTGTGGTCTGCGGCGTCGTCGATCATCCGGGCACCGTTGAGGTTGGGTCGAAGGCGCTCAAGTTTGCTCGGTTTAAACCGAGCAGACATCGCTCGGATTAAGCCGAGCGAAAGTCGCTCTGTTCAAACCGAGCTAAAATCACTCGGATCAAACAGAGCAACCATTCACGGACCCATCCACCCCAAGGATGCACAGTCATGTCGTTTTTTGGCAGAACCTTTGAACTATCCCTTCTTGATGAGTACTACGACGACGGAAACGCCAACCTGGCGGTGGTGTACGGTCGTCGGCGCGTGGGAAAAAGTGAGTTGATTCTTCAGTCGCTCAGACGCCGGTCCGTTCCCTTCATCTACATGGAATGCAAAGCCACGTCGGAGGATGAAAACGTCCAACGATTGTTGGAGATGATTCCGGAACGTCTCGGATTTACACCTGCAAAATGTGAATCCTTCGAGCAGGTTTTGGTGATGCTCTTTGAGCTCTTCAAAGACCGACCCATGATTTTAGTGCTTGACGAATATCCGTATCTTCGAGAAACTAAGAAAGGGTTCGATTCCGTCATTCAATCTCTGCTTGACAGATATAAAAAATCATCCCGGCTGAAGCTCGTCATATGTGGCTCCTACTTGGAAATCATGCGGAGCATGTTGGAGTACAAGAGTCCCCTTTATGGGCGTGCCGGAATGGTCATCGACTTGAAGCCATTGGATTACTACGACTGTCAAGGGTTTTACGACGGATTTTCAAAGGAGGATCGGGTTCGTCTCTATGCCGTTTTCGGCGGGATTCCCTATTACAACACGCTGCTGAATCCTGACAGGACTGTAAAAGAAAACATCATCAAATTGTTGGTCAGGAGGGATGCGCGTCTCGAGGCGGAGGTCGAATTGTTCATAAACGCAGAGGCCTCGAAGATCAGCGACGCCAACCAGGTGATCATGGCTATGGCGGCCGGGCAACGGAAGTTTTCGGACATTCTCGGGCAGACGGACTTCAAGAACAGCTCCAAACTTGCCGATATTCTCAGCAAGCTGCGGAGCATCGGCCTTGTGGAAAAAACAGCTCCGATAAATGAGCCCGACAACCCGAGAAGAACAAGTTGGCGCATCTGCGACAACCTCACAAATTTCTATTACCGATACATCTACAGAAGAGCGTCGCAGCGTCTGTTGATGAATCCTGAGGAATATTTCAGGATATATATTTCCGAAGACTTTGAGACGAAGTATGTTCCATCGCAATTCGAAGGAATCTGCACTGAATTCCTCATTCGCCGAAATCTGGCGGGCCTAAATGACAGGCCTTTCTTCAATATCGGCCGATATTACTACGACGATCCGGTCAAAAAGAAGAATGGAGAATTTGACATCGTCACGGAGGATGAGGCCGGCTACGTCTTTTATGAGGCGAAGTTCAGGGCAAAACCTCTGAGTCCTCAAACAATTCAGAAGGAGCTTGATCAGGTTGACGAATCGCCGCTCAAGCCCTACAGATGCGGCTTTATATCCCGCTCCGGGTATGACGGGGTTGCCGCATCCGAAGGTTTGATGCTTTTCACGCTTGACGATCTGTATGCTCCGGATCTTTCCGGCCGACTCAATGGTGAAGATTGAATCTGTAGCTACAGAAGAGTGACAAAACACCATCGACGAAGTCGCCGAGAGCCGTCAATGGACGTCGAAGCGTGTCGAAGCTCTATGAGCTGGTGAGGTGATTCGAGCAGGCGACGCCCCTTGAATAGAGAATGGAGACCGCGACCCGCAAGAACCCGGCTTCGCAGCGCTTTGCTCGCGGTCAACGGGCCAGGCGCATGCGCCCGGCCACGACAAAAGAGAGCCGGCGGTTGAGCTTCCCGCTCGCCGTCGGCTTTGTTGACCCAAAAACCGGCCTCGCGCAACCCCCGTCCTTCAGGGCGGGGAGTGTGTCAAGTGCCTACTTCGTAGTGAAGTCGCGGCCGAGGAACTGCTCGGAGAGCTTCTCGAGCGTACCGTCGGCGCGCAGCGCCTCGATCGCTTGGTCGATCGCGGTCCTGAGCGACGTGCTTGCCTTCGGAATCAGCACGCACATCTCCTCGGCCTTCTCGTAGCGCGCGACCACCTGCACGGGGGCGTCGGGTTTCTTGCGCATGAAGTCCGCAATGGAGAGCTCCGAATTGAGCGCCGTGTCGGCGCGGCGGCTGACGACGAGTTCAACGGCCTGAGCGAAGTCCTGAACGCCCACGATGCGCGCGCCGTAGGCTTCGGCGATGCGGCTCGAGTTTGCGGTCGCGGACTCGGCCGCGCGCTTGCCCTTGAGATCCTCGAAGGTCTTGATCGAGTCGTTGTCCTTGCGCACGAGGATCGCCGTATGGTCGTACATGTAGGGCACCGAGAAGTCGTACTTCTGACGACGCGCCTCATTTGCCTCGACCTGGTTCACGACGATGTCGAAGCGCCCGGCGTCGACGCCCGCAAGAAGCGAATCCCAGGAGGACTCAACGAAGACGGGCTGGACGCCAAGCTTGGCCGCAACCGCGCGGGCGAGCTCGACGTCGTAGCCGGTCAGTACGCCCTTTTCGTCGTGGTAGGAGTAGGGCACGAAGACGCCTTCGGTGCCGATGCGGATCTCACCCTTCGCTTTGATGCGGGCGAGGGCATCCACCGGATCGGAGGCGGCGAGGGCGGTGAACGGAGTTCCGCTCACCGCGAGGAGAGCGGAGCCGAGGGCGGCGGCGAGAACACCGCGGCGGGAAAGCGCATGAATCGAATTGTCGGACATGGTGATCAAATTCCTTGCGGCCGCCTGCATCACGCAGAGGTTCGAGGCGGCCTTTGTTGATGTCCGAAAAGATAGCGCCGCAACGGAACTGATGGTGGTCCTGGATCGTTCGATATCGAAACAATTTGTATGCAAGCGATGTTTCCGTGAGATGTAGGTCGATCCCAGCATGAATTTTTCATTCGTAGCCTCGAAGGGGATGTTGACGCATCCTCGCGGCCGCATCATGACGTCTCCTCGACGCCTCCCTCGTGCAGTCCCAACGCCTGGGGATTTCCGCCCGATGAGCCTAAACGCAGCGCCCACCCGAATGAAGCCCCTGCAGATTGCTGCGCTTCATTCCGACGAGCTCGATTCGTTCCATGCGCCGCCTCTGGGCGGCATCGGCGTCAGATCACGTAATTCTCCGCGGGCGTGTCGAGCTTTCTGAGGAACTGCTTCGTGCGCTCTTCCTTCGGGTTGTCGAAGAACTCGGCCGGCGTGTTCTGCTCCACCACGACGCCCCCAGCCATCAGCACCACCTTGCTCGCGACGTGGCGGGCGAAGTTGAGTTCGTGGGTGACGAGCACCATCGTGCGGCCTTCCTGGGCGAGCTTCCTGATCACGGCGAGCACCTCGCCCACCAGTTCGGGGTCGAGGGCCGAAGTGGGCTCGTCGAGGTAGATCACCTCCGGGTTCGCAGCAATCGCGCGCGCGATGCCGACGCGCTGCTGCTGGCCGCCAGAGAGCGCGCAGGGGTAGTAGTCGGCGCGGTCGAGCATGCCGACTTCCGCGAGCGCAGCGCGGCCCACCCGGTCGGCCTCCTCGCGGCTCATCCCGCGAACGACGCGCAGCCCTTCGGTGACGTTTTCCAACGCCGTCAAGTTGCGAAAGAGGTTGTAGCTCTGAAAGACGAAGCCCGTCTTGAGGCGGATCTTCGCGACGTCGCGGCGCGAAACCGAGGGGAGGTTGACGTGTTCGCCGTCAAAGATCATCTCGCCCGCATCGGCGGTCTCAAGGAAGTTCGCGATCCGCAGGAGCGTGGTCTTGCCGGACCCGGACGGCCCGAGGATGGCGACCACGTCTCCCTTCTCGACCTCGAGGTCGACGCCCTTGAGGATTTCGGTGCCGTTGAAGGACTTGTGGATGTTGCGGAGCTCAAGCATTTCTTCTCTCTCAATGGTCGGTCAACGGGGAATCAGAAGTCGTATTTTCTCAGGCGCTTTTCGCCCTCGACCTGGATGCGCGAGAGCACCGTCGAGAAGGCGAGGTAGATGGCGGCCGCCTCAAGGTAGAGCCAGAAGGGCTCGTAGGTGCGCGCGGCGATGCGCTGCGCGCTCATGAACATCTCGAAGACCGTGATCGAGCTCGCAAGCGACGTGTTCTTCGTAAGCGAGATGAATTCGTTGAAGAGCGGCGGGAACGCAATCCGGAGCGCCTGCGGGAGCACGATGCGGCGCATCACCTGCAGGTACGTCATGCCGACGCAGTAGCCCGCCTCGAACTGGCCCTTCGGCACCGAGGCGATGGCGGCGCGGATGGATTCGGACATGTAGGCGCCGACATTCATCGAGAAGGCGATCACGGCCGAGGGGAATGCGTCTATCGTGACGCCGATCGAGGGCAGGCCGAAGAAGATCACGAAGAGCTGCACGAGAAGCGGCGTGCCGCGGAAGACCCAGACGTAGATGCGGGCGAATTCGCGCAGCACCGGGATGTTCGCGGTGCGCACGACCGCGAGGAAAAGCGCGATCACGAGGCCGACGGCAAACGAGATGAGCGTCAGGGGAATCGTGACGGTGAGGCCTGGGATGAGGAGCTGCGTGAAGCTGTCCTCAAGGAGCTGGAGGATGCGGTCGTCCATTTTCTTCTGCGTGCGGGATGGATCGGTTGGATGCGGCCGCCCGCACCCGGGCTTCTTGTCCGTCGGCGGAGCGGCCGTTCAATATGGATCGTTCGAAAGCGAATTCTATTCGACGTCGAACGAGTTTAACTACTTCTTCGAGGCGTCGGTGCCGAGGAACTGAAGGGCGAGCTTCGAGAGCGTGCCGTCGGCCTGGAGTTCATCTAGCGCCTTGTTGACCGCGGCCTGGAGCGCCGCGTCGCTCTTGCGCAGCGGGATGGCGATCTCGATCGGGTCCTTCCAGAGGGCGACGATCTTCACCGGGGCGTTGGGCTGAATGCGCAGGAAGTCGAGCGTGGAGAGCTCGGAGTTGATCGTGAGGTCCGCGCGCCCGGTGGCGACCAACTGCACGGAGGACGGGAAGTCCGCGGCGCCCACGATCTCGGCGCCCAAGGAGTCGGCGAGTTTGCCCCAGTTCGAGGTGAGGGTCTGCGCGGCCCGGCGGCCCTTGACGAAGTCGAAGGACTTCACCTCATTGTTGGTCTTCTTTACGATCAGGGCGCCCTTGTTGTAGGTGTAGGGCACGGAGAAGAGGTACTTGGCGCGGCGTTCGGGCGTAGGCGTCACCTGGTTGACGACGATGTCGAAGCGCTTGGCGTCGAGCCCCGCGATCATGCCGTCCCACTGGGTTTCGACGAAGACGGGCTTGACGCCCAACTTCGCGGCGATGCCGCGGGCGACCTCGACGTCGTAGCCCGTGAGGTTGCCCTTGTCGTCGTGGTAGGTGTACGGGGCGTAGACGCCTTCGGTGCCGATCTTGAGTTCGCCCGAAGCCTTGACGTCGTCGAGCGTGTCGGCGTGGACGGCGCCGGCGAACGAGAAGGCGAAGGCCGCGGCGGAGGCGACGAGCGTGCGGCGGGTGAGGTTCTGCGTGGTCATGATGAATTCCTTGTGAATGGTGAGAAGTGTTGGAGTGTCGTGAATGGTGTTCGGGAGCAGCCGCGGATCAGCGCTTCGCCTTTTCGAAGGCCTGGTCGAGGTCGGCGATGAGGTCTTCGGTCGCCTCGATGCCGGCGGCGAGCCGCAGGAGGTTGCGGGTGATGCCGAGCTTCTGCTGGATCTCGGGCGCGTAGGACTCGTGGGTCATCGTGGCGGGGCGGCAGATCAGGGGCTCGACCCCGCCGAGGCTCACCGCAAAGGCGAAGAGCCTGAGGCTCGTCACGAACCGGTCGAGGTCGAAGGCGGTTTCGTTCAACTGGAAGGAGAGGACGCCGCCCGAGCCCTTCGCCTGCCGCGCCTGAATGTCGTGGCCGGGGTGCGAGGCGAGGCCGGGATAGAAGACCGTCTCCACGGCAGGGTGATGTTCGAGATGCCGCGCAATTGCGAGTGCGTTCTTCTCGTGCTGCGCCATCCTCAGCGGCAGCGTCTTCACGCCGCGCGTCACGAGGAAGGCGTCGAAGGGGTCGAGCACGCCGCCGAGGGCCTTCGAGAAGATCCGCAGGCGCTCGTAGAGCGCATCGTCGTTGAAGACCACGAAGCCCGCGAGGAGGTCCGAGTGTCCGGCGTAGTACTTGGTCGCGGAGTAGACCACGATGTCGGCGCCGAGGTCGAGGGGCTTCTGGAGGCAGGAGGTGAGGAACGTGTTGTCCACCACCGTCAGGATCCCGCGGGCCTTCGCGGCCCGGGCGACCTTGGCGATGTCGGTGACGGTGAGCAGCGGATTGGTCGGCGACTCGATGAAGACCATCTTCACGTCGGCCGGCGCCTGAGAGAAGTCGTAAGCGTTGAAGTCCTCGACGACGTCGAACGCAATGCCGCGCTTTTCGAAGATCTTCGTCGCAAAGAGCCAGGTGCCGCCGTAGACGTCGCTCGAGAGGAGCACGCGGTCGCCCTTTTCAAGGAGCTCGAAGACGAGGGCGTTCGCGGCCATGCCGGAGCTCGTCGCAAAGGCGTGGCGGGCACCCTCAAGCTCGGCGATCAAGCGCTCCGTCGAGGCGCGCGTCGGATTCGCGCTGCGGGAATAGGCGTATGACTGGAAATGCTCCGAGTCCGGTTGGACGAAGGTAGACGAGAGGTAGAGCGGAAAAGCGACGGCGCGGTGTGAATCATCTTGAAGTCCTCCGTGAACGGCGAGCGTGGCGTACTGCATGACGTGTGAATCCTTCTGGGTTGACGTTGGGAGCGGGAGCCGGTGCTCCCTTCACATTCGGCCCGGGGCCGCGGTGAAGGGCGGCTGGGCCGGGTGGTGGAGCAGTCGTGGACAGCTCGCGTCAAGGAGCACGGCGGGTGCGTACGGGGGATTGATGAACTTCATGGCGTGATCTCGAAATGCGTATTTGGTGGAGAAGGCGTTTTTCCGGTCAACAAAAAAGGCGCCGTTGGTGCGGCGCCTTTTTCTGAGGAGAGCTCCGGGGAAAGGTTCAGACTTCTCCGGAGATCTTCGAGCTCATGCCGGGACGGGCGCCGCGGCTGGGATGGAACCCAGGGCACATCTGACACATGCACATCGAGGCAAAGCGGCTGGTCATGATTATTCCGTCTTGAATGAAGAGAGTGAAAGGGAAAGGCGGGAGTGCGGCGGCGTTTGACTGCGGAACCATCCTCTCGGGCCTCAGTAGAACTATGCCTCCTCGTTCCAATTTCGTCAATAGATCGTTGTGCGTAGCGGAACGATCCGGGAGGATGAGCGAACCGTGAATGAAGCGAGGAGGGCGGCGCGGGCGATTCAGCAAAATCCGCCAGGAACCCTCGCCCGCAGGGCGGGGAGGAATGGCGGCGAAGTCTTCAGGCGCTACGCCTCGCGCTGCTTC
>NZ_DAVZJY010000064.1:0-10506 GCF_052272535.1 Sutterella sp.
AGGGAAAAGGGCTCCTCCCCCCCGGGCCTTCTCGTTGTGGTCCCCTTTGCGGCCCGCTCAGTGCGGCCCACTCCGGAACCGTCATTTCGAATCGCAAACCCCGCGCAGGCGCTCGGACGCCCGCGGGAGCCCTCAGAAGAGAGAGGCATTCTTCATGCAGTTTTATCTGAAGCACGCCGTCGGCAACCGCGAGCGCTGGAAGACCGCGAACACGCTCTCCCACGCGAGCGCGGTGATCATCGCCGACGAACTCGCCCGGGTGCCCGGCGTCACCGGCCTGACGGTGAATCCGCTCACGGGCAGCGTCACGCTCACCGTCGCCGACGCCGAAACGAAGCGCCGCACCGCGGCCTACTTCGCCGACCTCGTCAAGAACCCGCCGATCACCCGTCCGGGCCGCGCCGTCGTCGCCCGCGCCGACCGTGAGGAAGCCGCCCGCGGCATGCCCCTCGACCTCGAGGAGGCGCGCCGCCGCATGGGTCCGGGCCTCGTCTCGACCACCCTCGGTGCGATCGAGCGCGGCTTCACGAACATGCCGGTGCTCAACTTCTTCGGCCGCGTCCGCTCGATCCTCGAGCGCCTCTTCCCGGCGCTCTTCTCGCTCTCGCGCACGGCCGCTCAGGCCTCGCAGGCGGGCCAGGCTCTCGGCAAGGCCGCGCTCACGCGCCAGCCCGGCAAAGCGCCGGCCGTCTCCGAAGAGGACGCCGAGCTCGACTTCTCGAGTCTCGCGCGCTACGTGTTCCTGCGCCCCTTCTTCCCGTCGATCATCAACATCGGCAACGCCGTTCTCGATTCGATCCCGTACCTCATTGAGGGCGTGAAGAACATCTTCCGCGGGCGCCTGAACGTCTCCGTGCTCGACGCCTCGGCGATCCTCGTTTCGTTGATCCGCCTCGACTTCGGGACGGTGGGTCTGCTCACGCTCCTCCTCGGCTTGGGCGACATGCTCGAGCGCTACACCCGCAAGAAGAGCCTCGCCTCGCTCGCCGACCAGCTCGCGATCAAGGTGGACCAGGTCTGGGTGCGCGCCGCGGACGGCCAGCTCGTGCAGAAGCAGCTCTCCGAGCTCACGAAGGACGACCTCGTCGTCGTCCGCTCGGGCTCCGTCATCCCGGTCGACGGCGTGGTCGTCTCCGGCGACGCCTCGGTCAACCAGGCGACGATGACGGGCGAACCGCTCCCCGTTCACCGCGAACAGGGCGGCAGCGTCTTCGCGGGCACCGTCGTTGAAGACGGCGAGATCGACATTCGTCCGACCGCGATGGGCGACGCCTCGCGTCTCTCGCAGATCGTGAGCTTCATTCAGAACAGTGAAGCCGCGAAGGCGGGCATCCAGGGCAAGGCCGAGCGCCTCGCCGACGCGATCGTCCCGTACAACTTCCTCCTTGCGGGCTTGGTTTTCCTCTTCACGCGCAACCTTACCCGCACGGCCTCCGTGCTGATGGTGGACTACTCGTGCGCGCTGCGTCTCGCGACGCCGCTCGCCATCCTCACCGCGATGAAGAACGGCACCGAAAAGGGCGTCCTCGTGAAGGGCGGCCGCTACCTCGAGGCGCTCTCCGAAGTCGACACGGTGGTCTTCGACAAGACGGGCACGCTCACGCAGGCCCAGCCGGTGCTCTCCGACGTCGTCCCCGTGGACGGCGAATTCGACGAAGAGGAGCTGCTGCGCCTCGCCGCCTGCCTCGAAGAGCACTTCCCGCACCCGGTCTCGCGCGCCATCGTGCGTCAGGCCCAGGAGCGCGGCGTCTTCCATGACGACGAAGCGCACGACACCGAAGTCCGCTACGTCGTGGCGCACGGCATCTGCTCGGCCGTGGGCGGGCGCAAGTGCTTCCTCGGCAGCCGCCACTTCGTCGGCGAAGACGAGGGCATCGACCTGCACGTCGCGCAGCCCGTAGTGGACCGTCTCGCCCAGGAAGGCAAGTCGATCCTCTACCTCGCCGTGGGCGGGCGCCTCGCCGGCGTCCTCGGCATCGAAGACCCGGTTCGTCCTGAAGCCGCCGCGGCCGTCAAGGCCCTGCGCGAGCGCGGCATCAAGCGCATCCTGATGCTCACGGGCGACGACAACCGCACGGCCGCGCACGTCGCCGCACGCCTCGGGCTTGACGGCTACCGCGCTCAGGTTCTGCCGCAGGACAAGGCGCGCCACGTCCTTGAGCTCAAGGCTCAAGGCTGCCGCGTGCTGATGGTGGGCGACGGCATCAACGACTCGCCCGCGCTCTCCGCGGCGCACGTCGGCGCGACGCTGCGCGACGGCACGGACATCGCTCAGGAAGTGGCCGACGTCGTTCTGACGCGCAACAACCTCATGGACCTCCCGACCGCGATCGAACTCGGCCGCGCCACGATGGGCCGCATCCGCGAAAACTTCGCCGTCTCGGTGTCGCTCAACACCTGCTTCCTCGCAGGCGGCCTCACGGGCTTCCTGATGCCGGCGATCGGAGCGCTGCTGCACAACGCGACGACGATCGGCGTCTGCCTCAACGCGATGCGCCCGACCCTCGGCGCCTCGAAGAGCTTCTCCGAGGCGGTCTGCGAGATCGAAGCGAACATGCGCCGCACGATCAACCACCTTGCGAGCGAAGCGCCCCAGAGCGAAACGCCCGTGAAGCTCCCCTTCACGGAAGCGGACTCCGCCGCCTGATCCAACCCAATTCACGAAGGAAACAACAATGCTCGACCCCCGCACCTTCGTGCGCTCCGTCACCCACGGGCGCGCCCGCATCCGCCACGCTTCGCTCAAAGGCCTCACGGCCGATGAGGTGAAGTCCCTCACCGACATGATCTCGGGCTTTGACGGGATCACCTCGGTCGAGGTGAATCCGCGCGTCGGCAGCCTCCTCGTCACCTGGGACGAAGAGAAGACCAACGCCGAGGCGCTCCTCGCCGCGGCCGCCTTCTTCCTCCCTGAGGACGAAGAGGCCCCGGCCGCGGAGGCTGAAGCCGCCGCCCTCGAAACCGAGGGCTCGACCGCGCACGCCGCTCCTGAGAAGACCTGCGCCTGCCGCGAAACGGTCGTGAAGACCGCGGGCGGCGTGCTCGCCCTTGCGAAGAAAGGCGCCGTCAAGGCGCTCGACCTCGCCGCCCCGATCGTCGCCCCCGACGAAGTGAAGGGCCGCGGCGGCCGCACCCGCCGCGTGACGCAGAACCGCCTGATGCTCGGCACGCTCGCGCTCTCGCTCGGCGTCCTCGCCTTCCGGGGCGTGCGCGCCCACGTGATCTTCGGCGTCGCCTACACTCTCTTCCTGGCCGTGCACCTCGCGCAGCACCGCCGCGTGCTTTAAGGGAAGCGAACTTACAAAGGAGGAACATGAAGCTCTGGCTCAAAATCACGCAGGGACTCGCCGCCCTGCTTCTTTCCGCAGCCGCGCTCTCACTCCTCCTCTTTGCAGGAGCGCTTCTTCTCGGGCTCGCCGCCGTCGTCCTCATCGCGGCGGGCGGGCTCTTCCTCGCCGCCCCCGACGAGTCGAAGAAGACCCTCAGGCTCTTCATGGAGCGCATCGACCAATGGATCGCCGCCATGAAGGGCGTGGTCGAGGGCGCGGGCGAAGTGGTCCTCACCGTCATGGGTGCGGCCCGCGGCGTCCGGCCCGACCCCGAGGAGCCCGTGGGGACGTCCTTCCACCCCGCCTCCCCGGCGGCCGCCCCCGAGCACGAAGGCACGACGCCCGCTCAGGACGCCGCCCCCGCGGCCTCCGCTCCCCGGGCGTCGGACCGTCCTCCCGCCGCGAAGTCCTCCGGCCGCTGACGGTCCGCCCTCACGCCCCGCCGCGCTCTACTCAGCACGATTGAGCCCGTACCAGCCCTCACCGGCGGCGCGGGCTTTTCTTTGCCTGCTTGGGTCCGCGCGGATTCATCTAGCCCCGGGCGGAGAGCCCATGACGACGCACCACCCTTGCGGATTGTTGCTTTTCGTTAAGAGAGTCAACGTTTTTCTCTCATCTCTTTTTGCGTCTCGCTTTGACCCACGGTGCCTGCCCCCTTTTCGGCGTTGGGGAAAATCTCCACTGAGAAAGCCCCGGAAGAACAAGGCGTTTCATTCTCATTACCCGTGAGATCGCCGCCGCCGCAGGAGCCGGAAGACCTTGCAGGGATACATCAGAATCCCCCGAATGGAGGGCTTCCTGAGTTTGCAAATACAAAGTGTTCTCGTTACTATGCACCCTGTCACAACTTGCAACAAGGACTTTCCCCATGTCGGAACCGAAACAAATCCGCATTCTGACCACGCTCGGTCTGAATGAACCGGCCACGGTCGCGCGGATGAAGCTTCCCGACGCTGAGATCAGCCATCTCGGAGACCTCGGCGTGCGCGTCGGCAGCACCGTGCGCATTCTGCAGGCCTCCAAGGACGAACCGCTGCTCGTTGCCGTCGGCGACTGCCGAATCGCCGTCAACTACACGGTCGCTCAAAAAATCTACGTCTACTAAAAAAACACCTTAGTTCGAGGACATCATGTATCTGAAAGAACTGCCCGTCGGCTCCAAGGGCCGCATCGTCGGCTTCGGCAAGGAGCATCCCGAGTACCGCCGCCGCCTCGTCATGCTCGGCGCCACACCCGGCACGTCTTTTGAGGTCGTCCGCATCGCTCCCCTGGGCGATCCGATCGAAATCCGCGTCCGCGGCAGCTTCATCAGCGTGCGCCGCGATGAAGCGACCCTGATGGAAGTCGAAAAGCTCTGATTCCGCGCACCTCCCTCGGTAAGCAGGAACTTCTCTCTACTAGGACCAAAATGTCTCAGCACATCGTATGCGTGGTCGGCAATCCGAATTGCGGCAAGACCACCTTCTTCAACGCCCTGACGGGTTCCCACCAGCGCGTGGGCAACTGGCCGGGCGTCACGGTCGACAAGAAGACCGGCAACTTTGAATACCGCAACGAGAAGATCGAGCTCGTCGACCTTCCGGGCATCTACTCCATCACCCCGGCGGCCTCGTCGGGCGAAGACGAACGCGTCGCGCGCGACTACGTCCTCGCGGGCGAAGCCGAAGCGGTGATCAACATCGTCGACGCCTCGAACCTCGAGCGCAACCTCTACCTCACGGCTCAGCTCATCGAAATGCAGGTTCCGATGATCGTCGTCGTGAACATGCTCGACATCGCCAAGCAGCACCGTCTCGAGATCAAGCTCGAGAAGCTCCAGGAAGAGCTCGGCTGCCCGGTGGTCGGCATCGTCGCCTCGCGCGAAGCCGGCCTCACGGACTTCAAGGACGTGCTCGTCAACTTCCTCGAGCGTCCGACCGTCCCGCCGATGCAGGTTGAGTTCGACGAACAGATCACCCAGACGATCAACCGCGTCGCCGACAACCTCCAGAGCCAGGGCGTCGCCCGTCCGGCCTGGTTCGCCAGCCAGTTCATGGAAAAGGCCCCAGGCCTCGGCGAGAAGCTCACCGGCGTGAACGTCGAAAAAGTTGAAAAGATCGTCAACGACCTCGACGAGAAGATGAACGGCGACCTCGACATCGCCATCGCCAACGCCCGCTACGGCTTCGTCTCGAAGGTCGCCGAGAAGGCGATCGTCCGCCTCGGCCAGGCCTCGCAGACGATGACCGACAAGATCGACCGCGTCGTGCTCAACCGCTGGCTCGGCCTCCCGATCTTCCTGCTCATCATGTACGTCATGTTCCTGTTCACCCAGAATCTGGGCGGCAGCTTCATCGACTTCTTCGACATCCTCGTGGGCGGCATCTTCGTGGACGGCTTTACGGTCCTCCTCGAAAACATCGGCGCTCCGGAATGGCTCATCGCGATTCTCGCCACCGGCGTCGGCGGCGGCATCCAGACGGTCTCGACCTTCATTCCGCCGGTCTTCTTCCTGTTCCTCTTCCTCGCCGTGCTTGAGGACTCCGGCTACATGGCCCGCGCCGCGTTCGTCATGGACCGCCTGATGCGCGCCCTGGGTCTCCCGGGCAAGGCATTCGTGCCGCTCATCGTCGGCTTCGGCTGCAACGTGCCCGCCATCATGGCGACCCGCACGATGGACCGCGCCTCCGACCGCATCATCACGGTTCTGATGACGCCGTTCATGTCCTGCGGCGCCCGCCTCCCGGTGTACGTCCTCTTCGCGACCGCCTTCTGGCCCACCAACGGTCAGAACGTCGTGTTCCTCCTCTACATCATCGGCATCGTCGCCGCGGTCTTCACGGGCTTCCTGCTGAAGCGCTCCGCCCTGCCGGGCGCCGCCAGCGCCTTCGTGATGGAGATCCCGCCGTACCACATCCCGACCTTCAAGGGCGTGATGCTGCGCACCTGGGACCGCGTCAAGACGTTCCTCTTCCGCGCCGGCAAGGTGATCGTCGTGATCGTGGGCGTCCTCGCGTTCCTCAACTCCCTCGGCACCGACGGCACGTTCGGCAACGAGGACTCCGACAAGTCCGTCCTCTCGCAGATCGGCCGCACGATCGTTCCGATCTTCCAGCCGATGGGCGTGACTGAGCAGAACTGGCCTGCCGCCGTGGGCGTCTTCACCGGCGTCTTCGCGAAGGAAGCCGTGGTCGGTACGCTGAACTCCCTCTATGACGGCATCGCCGCCGCCAAGGCCGAGGAAGCCGCCAAGGCTGATGCCGCCGCCAAGCCCGAAGGCGAAGCGACGGCTGAAGAAGCCGCTCCTGAGGAAGAAGAAGGCTGGTCGCTCAGCTCGATCTTCTCCGACGCCGTCAACACCACGATCGACAACCTGAAGGGCCTCGGCAGCGCGTTCGCCGACCCGATGGGCATCGAAGTGGGCGACCTCTCGGATACGGAAGCCGCTGCTGAAGACCAGGAAGTCACGACCGGCACGATCGACACGATCAAGGAATTCTTCGGTTCCCAGTCGGCCGCCTTCGCCTACCTCCTGATGGTTCTCCTCTACATGCCCTGCTGCGCGGCCATCGCTGCGGTCTGGCGTGAAGTCGGCACCGCCTGGACGATCTTCTCGGGCACGTGGTGCTGCGTCCTCGGCTACACCGCCGCGACGATCTTCTACCGCGCCGTCAACTTCGCCGAAGCTCCGGGCTACAGCGCCGTCTGCATCGTGGTCTCGCTCGCGATCATCTACGGCATGTACATGTGGATGAAGTCCTTCGCCAAGAAGGACGCCGAGAACTCCCCGAAGGTGATCCCGATCCATCCGGCTCACTAACGGCATGCAGCCCTCCCGCCCGGGTCCTCCCTGAGGATCCGACGCGGGGCGGCTCGTGAAAAGGTTTTTCCGAGCCTGGGGCGCTCCGGACTGCACGAGTCCGGGGCGCCCCTTTTTCATGTCCTTTTTCATGTCCTTTTTCGTGCCCGGACGTCTTAAAATACCGGGAACGGCGGCCGCAGCAGCAGCCGTCTCCCACTGAATCTCTCCAAAGGAGCCCATTGCGCCATGCGCTACGTCCGGGATCCCCTTCCCACCGTGCCGCTCGCCGAGTACCTCGAGGCGCTCAGGAACGCCCCGGTCCGGCAGCGCCTCACGCTGCCCCTGCCGCCCGTGACGGCGGGCGACCTCGTCTACGGCCTCATGGTGAACGAACTCATCACCCCCTGGGGAGCCGTGCTTGCGGCCTTCCCCGTGCGCTGGACCGAGCACCGGTTCGACGACCCGGAGGTGCTCGAACCCGTCGAATTCACGACCGAGTCGCGGCTTTCCGTCACGCCGCAGCCCGAGAACGACTACGCCGTGAAGCAGGTCCTCTACTCGAGCGCGCTCTACCGCGCGGAGATCCGCCCGGGATTCGACGACACGCGCACGCCGGGCTTCATCGGACGGCGCGCAAGCGCCGACGACACAGAGGCGCTTCTGGTGTTTGAGAAGACGGAGAAGCCCGTGGAGGACCTCGCCTGGGTCCCGCCCGCGCTGCGCGCGAAGTGCCGCGTGACGAAGGACGGCATCTACTGCCCGGTGGAGGACCTTTCCGCCGCGGACGTGTACTGCGCGTGACCGTACGAGCCCTCCTTGCGCGAGGGCGCTTCAGGTGAAGCTCCGTGACCCGCGCCGCTGCGCCTCCGACGGCGCCGCTGCGGCGCCGTTGTCGATTCGGGGCACCCCAAGCCCGAACCTCCATTTCATGCGCGAAGGCTCAGTGCTGGCAGTGCGGGCACCAAAAGGTGCTCCTGCCGCCCTGCTCGATGCGCTTCACCGGCCGCCCGCACGACGGGCAGGGTTCGCCCTCGCGCCCGTAGACCGCTGAGGAGAGCGGGAACCACCCGGTTTCGCCTTCGGGCCCGTGAAAGTCATGGAGCGTCGAGCCGCCCGCGGCGACGGCGCGCTCGAGGACGCTTCTGACAGCGCCGAGAAGGCGGCCGGCAGCCGCGAGCGAGAGCCCGTCCGCCGGCCGCGTCGGCCGGATCCGGGCGGCCCAGAGAGCCTCGGAGCAGTAGATGTTGCCGCAGCCCACCACGACGTCGCCCGAGAGGAGCGTCTCCTTGATCGAGCGGTGCGTGCGGCGCAGGCGCTCCTCGAAGACCTCGGGCGTGAGCCGCGCGTCCCAGGGCTCGAACCCGAGCTTGGCGAGGGGCGGGAGCCCGTAGGGATCAACGTCGAACCAGAGCACCGCGCCGAAGCGGCGCGGATCGGTGTAGCGCAGCACCACGTCGCCGAAGTCGATGTCGATGTGGTCGTGGCGGCCGGGCGCCGGGATGGGCCCGTTTGCGGGCCAGATGCGCCAGGAGCCGCTCATGCCCATGTGCGTGACGAGCCACCCAGGCGGCAGGCCCGGTTTTTCAAAACGCCAGACCAAATACTTGGCGCGGCGCTCGAGCGAAGCGAGCGTGCGCCCGGTGAGGAGGCGCGCGAGGTCGGGAACCGGCGCGCGGAGCATCGGGCAGCGCACCGCCGCCCCCGCCACCTCGTGGTGGAGGACGGCGGGGACGAGCCCGCGGCGGGTCACCTCAACTTCCGGGAGTTCAGGCACTGCGGCGCTCCTGCGGTACTACTTGCCGTAGGGCTTCCAGTCGCCGTCGTTCCTCTTGAGATACTCGACGCCCTTCATCTCGAGGATCTTCGCCGACCCGTTCTCCGAAACGGGGTGCGTCTCGGGGAGGTCCTTCACGAGGTCCTGAAGCGGCACGGCGCCGCCCTTCTTCGAGAAGAAGTTGGTCGAAAGCGTGCGGCCGATGAGGCTTGTGAGCGCGAGCCAGCTCGTGTCGCTCGTGACGTGGATCGGCTGGTCGGGGAGGCCCTTCACGCCGAAGAACTTCACGAGCACCGGCACCTCGGTGATGCGCAGCGTCGGGATGTCGCGCAGGCGCGGCGCCTGGATGCGGTCGCCGCGCACGGCCGCGCCGTGCTCCGGCGCGATCACGAGCATCACGCGGCGGCCCGAACGGTCGAGCTCGCGCATGAAGACTGAGAGGTCGTCGAGGAACCGCTTGGCGCGCGGCTTGAAGGGCTCGGAGCGCCCATGGCGCGGCAGGCGGTTGCCGTCGTGGAGCGAAATGAGGTTCATGAAGGTGACGCTGCGCTTCTCCTTGGCGCGCGTGATCGTGCGCTGCCAGAAGCGCAGGAGCGCGAGGTCGTCGGAGATCTCCTCGTCGTCAAAACCCATGTAGCGGACCGGAATCGGCTTCCCGGCGGTCTCGAGCGGAGCGGCGAGGCCCGTCTTGTCGCGCAGCGTCTGCAGGAAGTTGTCGTACTCGCCCGAATGGTCGAGCATCAGGTGCTGCGTGTAGCCCAAGGCCCCGAGACGGTTCAGGGTTTCGCACTCGGTGCGCCGCTCGCCGTATAGATCGTTGTGCGAGGGCTGACCGCAGGCACCCGTGAGGAGCCTCAGGGCGGCCGGGCCCGAATAGGACGTGGCCGAATTGAAGCGGTCGAAGCGGACGTTGAAGCGGTTCAGAACCGGGTGCGTGTCGAGATTCACCGCGGCGAGGTCATCGTTCGCGAGCGAGCAGACGTTGACCAACAGGATGTCGAACGGCACGTCCTTCTCCGGAATGCCGGTCGGGAGCTCCGCGCGGCGCTCCTTCTCATAGTTGAGGAAGGCCTGATACCACTCCTCGACGGTCTTGCTGTCGCTCACCTTGCCCTGAGCCGCAGGCGCGGCCTCGGCCATCACCGCATCCTCGAGGGGCGTCGGGTCGGCGCGCAGCGCCTCGAAGAGGGGCGTCATCGCCATGCCGACGAAGCAGCAGAGCGTGATCACGGTGATGCGGACCGCATCCTTGAAGAGCACGTAGAGGAGAACGCCGAAGACGCCCCACCCGACCATCTGCCAGTTGATGAAGTCGAGCGCGAGCTCCATCACGTAGGCGGCGGAAAAGCCCTTGATGCCGCCTGCGTTCTGCTCGATGCTCTCCCAGCCCGGGAGCCAGCTTTCGCTCCAGAGGAGCAGCACGGCGGCGACCAACGCGGCGAGCGTCCTCAGCCACCGCACCGGGCGCCAGGGAATCGGAATGAGGAGCGCGGCGGCGAGCACCGCGTTCCAGAGGAGGTTGAGCGAGAGGTACCCCGCCGAGGCGAGCCCCATCTTCGCGAGGAAGTAGAGGTTCCAGGCGCCGAGCCCCTGCCAGCCGAAGCCGAAGCCGAACCCGGCGC
>NZ_DAVZJY010000065.1:0-10338 GCF_052272535.1 Sutterella sp.
GCGTCGGGTCCCCTCCATTAAATGGCTCCGGGTCTTGATCCGAGGCAGCCTCGGACTACCGCGCAACACCGTAATCCGAATTCGAGGAGTGGATAATCTCAGAGAAATCAACGTTGCAGGATTCGCCCGCAGGGCATAGGATGCGCAAATTCCTTCTGCATCAGGGGGGGTTCAGCCCCGCATCAAGGCGACGCCTACCCACATGTATGCACGAAGCCTCAATTTTCGCCGCCTCCGGCTTTAAGAAACGTACGTTTCTGTTGAGGGCAAATAAAAAGGACTTGCCTGTTACACCGGGCAAGTCCTGAAACTAAATTAGGAGGGCCTACTAATTTTTCTTCGGGGCGGGATACCAGTCTGAGAGAAATTCACGCTGAAGGTGAATCCGTTTTCCAGATCTTTCTTTTTAATCAACGCTACACTGAACAATCATGAATGACGTTCGATTTTTTGCAATGCGAATTTTGTGTTCGAGGAGCGTCTCAGTATCCAACTCTCGGGGGCGAATCCTTCAGACAAACGAAAAGCCGCCCGAACCGAAGTCCGGACGGCTTTTCTTATGGAATGCGCCTCACCCGCTACGGGGCGGAGGAGCTCCGCCCCTGAGGATAGCCGCTGCGCGCCCGATTACTTCGAGCAACCGCAGCCGCAGTCGCACTCGTTCTCGCAGGCGATCTTCCAGGGCTTCAACTGCTTGAAGAAGTCGTTGCCCTTGTCGTCGACGAGGATGAAGGCCGGGAAGTTCTCAACCTTGATCTGATAGACGGCTTCCATGCCGAGCTCGGGGTACTCGATGCACTCGATGCTCTTGATGCAGTCCGAGGAGAGGACCGCGGCGACGCCGCCGATCGTGCCGAGGTAGAAGCCGCCGTGCTTCTTGCAGGCGTCCGTCACGACCTGAGTGCGGTTGCCCTTGGCGATCATCACCATCGAGCCGCCGTGGCTCTGGAAGAGGTCCACGTAGGGATCCATGCGGTTGGCGGTCGTCGGGCCCATCGAGCCGCAGGCGTAGCCTTCCGGCGTCTTGGCGGGGCCGGCGTAGAGAACCGGGTGGTTCTTGATGTAGTCGGGGAGCTCTTCGCCGCGGTCAAGGCGTTCCTTCAACTTGGCGTGGGCGATGTCGCGCGCGACGATGATCGTGCCGGTGAGTTCGACGCGGGTCGAGACCGGGTACTTCGTCAGGTCGGCGAGGACCTCCTTCATCGGACGGTCGAGGTTGATGCGGATCGAGGAGCCTTCGCCCGGATTGCGCAGTTCTTCAGGGATGAGGCGGCCGGGGTTGTTGTCGAGCTTCTCGATGAAGACGCCGTCCTTGGTGATCTTCGCCTTGATGTTGCGGTCGGCCGAGCAGGACACGCCCATGCCGATCGGGCAGGAGGCGCCGTGGCGGGGGAGACGCACCACGCGGATGTCGTGGGCCATGTACTTGCCACCGAACTGGGCGCCGAGGCCGATCTTCCAGGCTTCCTGGAGGAGCTTCTTCTCAAGCTCGACGTCGCGGAAGGCGCGGCCGGTGGCGTCGCCCGTCGTGGGGAGCGTGTCGTAGTACTTGCAGGAGGCGAGCTTCACCGTGAGCATCGTGCGCTCGGCCGAGGTGCCGCCGATCACGAAGGCGATGTGGTACGGCGGGCAGGCGGCCGTGCCGAGGGTCTTCATCTTTTCGATGAGGTACGGAACGAGCTTCTGCGGATTGAGGACCGCCTTCGTTTCCTGATAGAGGTAGGACTTGTTGGCCGAGCCGCCGCCCTTCACCACGCAGAGGAAGCGGTACTCCATGCCTTCGGTCGCTTCGATGTCGATCTGGGCGGGGAGGTTGCACTTGGTGTTCACTTCCTCGTACATCGTGAGCGGGGCGTTCTGCGAGTAGCGCAGCGCATTTTCGGTGTAGGTCTTGTAGACGCCGAGGGAGAGCGCCTCTTCGTCCTCAAAGCCCGTCCAGACCTGCTGGCCCTTCTCGCCGTGGATGATGGCCGTGCCCGTGTCCTGGCAGTACGGGAGGATGCCCTTGGCGGCCGTCTCGCCGTTGCGCAGGAACGTGAGGGCGACGTACTTGTCGTTCTCGCTCGCTTCCGGATCGTGCAGGATCTTGGCGATCTGCTCGTTGTGCGCCTTGCGCAGCATGAAGTTCACGTCGGTGAAGCACTGGTTGGCGAGCTTCGTGAGGGCTTCCGGGGAGACCTTCAGGATCGGATGACCCTCAAATTCGCTGACGGAGACGCCTTCCTTGGTCAGAAGGTAGTACTCGGTTTCGTCCTTGCCGAGCTGAAACATGGGGGCATACTTAAATGCAGGAGCTTGTGCCATGGTTGTACTTTCTCTTCTTGATTAGGGTCTGGTCCGAAGGGCGGGCCCTTTCGGCCGCAGAACTGTTGCCGGCGGCTCAGGGGAATGAGGCCGTCGTCGTCCGCTGTGCGAATTATTTACCTATAAGGGGGATGAGAGCAACCCTTAGACCGGCGGATTTGACGCAAGGCGACTCCCCGCATGAATGCTTACATTCCTCGTTGGAGAGATGGGGTTAACACCTAGAATCTGCGGAGCTCTGCCGGACGGCGGAGCCGTCCCGTTCGCACCGGCGCCGGGTTTCGCAGCAGCTTGTTGTAAACCTTGGGAAAAACCTTGGAGGAGAGCGCCCGGCAAAGGAATTATCCACAAGTAGATAGGAACAACAATCATTCGCATTCGCGTTCAGAGCGTCGAAAAGCCTGAAGTGCGGAGCCCGACTAACTCAATGGAGGTATTCGAGTTGCGGCGGTCGGACAACAAGCTCGGGGCGCTCGGAAGGCATCCGCAGAGCGGGTGAAACGCCGCCCCGCGCCGCTCCGAGGGGCCGGCCGGAGAAGAAAAAACGGGCGCAGCAGGCAGCTGGTCTCGCGCCGCTGCGCCCGGCAAAGGACGCTCCAAGGGGCCGGGCGCCTCCAAAGGCCCGGGCCCTCATGGGAGAGGAGCGCCCCACGGGAATGCGTGATGCGTGAATTCTTTTCCTTGCGTTGATCTCCCTTGGAGGTGATGCGCCTGAGGACCCGTCAGGCGGCGTCCGCGCGCCCGACGGCTTCGAGCACGAGCCGCACGACGGCCTCCGGATCGGCGTTGTTGACGACGACGGCGTCGGCATTGCCCTCATAGATTTCGCGGCGCTCCTCCCAGAGGCGGGCGAGGGGCTTCGATTGGGACACCGGGCGGCCCGAAGTCGGCAGGTCGTCCAAGGCGCGCTTGATAAGCACCAGGCGCCCGTTCTGGCGCAGTGCGTCACGGTTCTGGGGGCGCAGCAGCGTGCCGCCCCCCGTCGCGATCACGACGCCGCGGCGTGCGCCCACAACCTGCGTGATGCTCGACTCGAGGTCGCGGAAGGCCTTCTCGCCCTCGCGCTCGAAAATCTCGGGGATGGAGCACTCGGCCGCCGCCTCGATCGCGTCGTCGAGGTCCACGAACTCGAGCCCGAGTTTCTGCGCGACGATGCGCCCGATCGTGGACTTGCCGCTCCCGGGCATGCCGATCAGAACGATGTTCTCGGCGTCGAGGGCGAGCTTGGCCATCAAACCGCGGGCGTTGACGGCGGGTTCGGCGCCGCCGAGGAAGCGGCGCGAGGCCTCGAGCGCCTGATGGACGAGCATCAGGAGTCCGTTCATCGTGGGGATCCCGAGGCGCTCGGCGTCGAGGATCAGCTTCGTCTTCGTCGGGTTGTAGATGAGGTCGAAGACCATCCGGAGGTTGGGGAGCACCGTGAGGTCGGCAACGGGCGTCGCGCCCGAGCGCGGGTACATGCCCACGGGCGTGGCGTTCACCAGAATCTCCGCGTCGGCGTGTTCGGCGATGTTCTCGTAGTTGACCGGACCCGAGCGCGAGACGATCACGGGCCGGGCGCCGAGGTCTTCGAGCACCTGCCGCACGCACTTCGCCGCACCGCCCGAGCCGAGCACCAGGGCCTTGCGGCCCGCGCACTCGACTCCCGACTCCTTCACCATCGCGAGGAACCCGTCGTAGTCGGTGTTGTCGCCCGTGAGCGTGCCGTCGGGTTCGCGCACGAGCGTGTTGACGGCCCCCACCTTGCGGGCGTTTTCGCTGAGACGAGTGCAGTAGGGCACGACCGCTTCTTTGTAGGGGATCGTGACGTTGAGGCCGTCGAAGGGCGTTTCGGCGAAGAACCGTTCGAGCCGTTCGGGCTCGACCTCGAAGCACTTGTAGGCGTAGGCGCCCAGACGCGCGTGAATGGCCGGTGAGAGCGTGTGAGAGAGCGTGCGGCCGAGAAGCCCGCAGAGAAGCCCCGCGCCCGGGATGGGGTCGCAGGCCGCATGAGCGAGCGCCGGCGCGACCGAGGCGCCCAGCCCCGCGAGGTCCGCAGCGAGGAGCCGCGCGGCGGCGCCGCCCGCGGACTTCCAGCGGATGCGCACGGATTCGGGGTCGGCGCGCAGCCACGTCGGCGCCGCACCGGCCGCGGCGAAGGCGGCGAGGAGCTTCTTCGTCAGGGCCGCCGCGTCTTCGCCGGCGGCGACCGGGCGCATCGCCTCGAGGACGCCCGCGTTGGGGCAGGGGGCCCGCTCGATCACGGGCTCGAGCTGCCGGCGGCGCGAGCCCGAAATGAGGGTTTCGTAGACGGAGAGGATCGTGGGACGGTCGGCGGCGGGCGCCTTGGCGGCGATCCGCTCGAGAAGCTCGTCCTCGCGCTTCAAGGCGTGGACGGCGAGTCCGAGGCGGCGCTTCTTCGCGCCGATGCGGTCGGCGACGGCGAGGCGCTCCTCGATCAGGCGCGTGAGCGCGGCGTCGATTTCGTCGATCCGCCCCCTCAGATCGCCGAGGGTTTCGGCGACGGGGTGCTGCTGGTCTTCTGCTTGAGTCATGGCGTTCTCTCAGTCCTTGTTCTTCTTCGTGCATTCGCCGAGGCGCTCCATGGCTCCGAGGCGGAGCGCCTCCGACCCCCAGAGGCGCGTGAGGGCCTCGGGCATCACGGCGGGCGGCTCAAGGAGCACGTCGAGGACGGCCAACGCCGCCGTCGCCTCCACCACCGGCACCGCGCGCAGTGCAATGCAGGGGTCGTGGCGGCCGCGCACGCCCAACTCCGCGTCGGCGCCTTTTCCGAGCGAAATCGTCTTCTGCGCGAGCGCAATCGAGGGCGTGGGCTTCATCGCGATGCGAAAGAGAAGCGGCGCCCCGGTGGTGATGCCGCCGGCGATTCCGCCCGCGTTGTTCGTGAGGGGCCGCGCACCCGGCGCCTCCGTCGAGACCTCCCAGGGGTCGTTGTTCTCCGACCCCTTCATGCGGGCGGCGGCGAAACCAGCGCCGAAGTCCACGCCCTTGACGCCCGGGATCCCGAAGAGCCCGAAGGCGATGCGTCCGTCAACGCCCTCAAAGAGCGGGCCGCCCAGGCCGCAGGGAAGCCCCTCGACGATGCATTCGATCGTGGCGCCCACGCTGTCGCCCGCCTTGCGGGCGAGGGCGATCGTCTGCGCCATCGCTTCGGCCGCTTCGTCCGTGAGGACGGGAAGTTCCCGCGTGAGGCGCTTTTCGAGCTCGGCCGCGGACTCGCCCATCGGGTTCAACGGCCGGTCCTCGACCTCGCTCACCGAGAGGAGGTGGGCGGCGATGCGGATGCCGCGGCGCTCGAGAATCTGGAGCGCGATCCCGCCCGCGAGCGTGAGGGGGGCGGTGAGGCGCCCGGAGAAGGCGCCGCCGCCCCGCACGTCCTGGTGCCCCTGATAGCGCACCTGCGCGGGCAGGTCGGCGTGGGAGGGGCGCGGCAGGTCCGCGATCGCCTTGTAGTCCTGCGAGCGCTGGTTGGTGTTGCGGATCACGGCCGCGAGCGGCGCGCCGCAGGTGACGCCCTCGAGGAGCCCGCAGAGGATCTCGGGCGCGTCGGGCTCCTTCCTTTGGGTGGCGAGATGCCCGCCCGGGGCGCGGCGCGCCATGAAGGCCGCAAGGCGTTCGAGGTCCACGGCTTCGCCCGCGGGAAGCCCCTCGATCGTGCAGCCGATGGCGGCCGAGTGGGACTGACCAAAGACGGTGGTGCGAAGGTTCCGGCCGTAGGTCGTGTTCATCGTTCTTCTCTTCTTTCTTTGTGCGTTTTGTTCTGGGGGAGCGGCGGCGGGTCAGCGCTCGAGCTCGACGCGGCCGCCCAACTTCGCGAGGTCCTCGAAGAACCCCGGATAGGACTTGGCGGAGGCTTCGGCCCCCTCGATGGTGAGCGCGCCGCCGCCGTTCGTCGCGGCGACGGCAGCGGCCATCACGATGCGGTGGTCCCCGAAGCTCGAGATGCGTCCGCCCCGGAAGCGCCGGGCGTCGCCGAGCCCGTGGACCACGAGGCCGGCGGGGAGCTCTTCGTGCGGGACGCCGAGGACCGAGAGGAGCGCGGCGGTGCTCTTCAAGCGGTCGCTCTCCTTGATGCGCAGACGCCCCGCGTCCGTGAAGGTGGTGGTGCCTTCGGCCGCGCCCGCAGCCACGGCGAGCACCGGCACGAGGTCGGGAATCTGCGCGGCGCAGACGACGCGCCCCGTGAGGCCCTGCGCCGCGGTGAGCGCGAGCGCGCCCCCGGTCGCGTCGGCCGCCGCGCCCATGGACTCGAGGATCTCCACCACCGCGCGGTCGCCCTGAAGGGACGCGGCGTTGAGGCCCGTGAGCCCGACGGGCGCCGTGTCCTTCGGGCGCATTGCGTCGGCGCAGAGCCAGAAGGCGGCGTTCGACCAGTCGCCCTCGACCGTGAGGTTTTCCGCCGCATGAAGGCGTCCGCGGCCCTCGAGCGTCCAGACGGGGAGGTTTTCGGCGGATGCGCCTTCCGTGATCACGACTCCGGCGCTCTGGAGGACTTCGAGCGTCATCGCGACGTAGGCGCGGGACTCAAAGGATTGCGTCACCGTGAGGCGGCTCTCGCCCTCGAGAATCGAGAGCGCGTAGAGGAGACCGCCCACGAACTGCGAGGAGACGTTCCCGGGAAGCGCGTAGTCGCCCGGTACGAGGCGACCTTCGAGCACAAGGGGGAGGACGTCCCCGGAGGCCGGGCCCGTGAGGCGGATGCCCTGACGGCGCAGTTCGGCGCCGAGGGGTTCGAGCGGGCGCTGCGGAAGGCGCCCGCGCCCCGTCACCACCGCGCCGCAGCCGAGCGCCGCAACGACGGGGAGGATGTAGCGCAGCGTCGTGCCGGATTCGCCGCAGTCGAGCTCCGGGTTCTGCGGGAGGCGGGCGCGCTCGAGCGGCCGCACGCGCGCGCCCGCGGGCCGGCCCGCGGCGTCGGTGAGCTCCTCGACTTCGGCCCCGAGGGCGCGGAGCACCCGGCAGGTGGCCGAGATGTCTTCCGAAGCGCCCGCATAGGAGACGAGCACGGGGGCGGCGGCGTCTGAGAGCGCCGCGGCGATGAGGAGCCGGTGGGCGTAGGACTTCGACGGGATGGCGGGAAGGGTTCCCGAGAGGGGCTGCGGATGGATGGTCGCGATCATGTCGGAGGCGGAGGATGAGGGCGGAAGTTCTTCTTGGTTTCGGTGAACCGCGCCGCGCCCGTCGTCTTCCGGTCCGAAATCCGCGGCGGCGGCGCTCTGTGGTTCAGAGTCCCCGGCGGATCATGTCTTCGAGCGTCCACCAGGAGACCCGGCGGATCTCCGCGCGCCCGGGGGCGGTGGGGAGGATGAGGGAGACGCCGTCCGCGGCGGACTTCTTGTCGTGGCGCGCGAGGGCGAGGAGCGCCTCCGGACTGAAGTCGAGCGCGGGGTCGTCGTGAAGCGCCGCAGGGATCCCGACGGGCAGGCCCGCGGCGGCGAGGAGGGCTTCGAGTTCGCCGAGCATTCCGGGTTCGAGCGCGCCCGCGGCGTCGAGCGCCTTCATGAGGACGTGCATGCCGATCCCAACGGCGGCGCCGTGCGAGAGCCGGTAGCGCGAGGCGGTCTCGACGGCGTGCCCCACCGTGTGGCCGTAGTTGAGGAGCTTCCTGCACCCCGACTCCTTTTCGTCGGCCGCAACGATGCGGCGCTTGACGTCGATCGCGGCGCAGATGAGGTCGAGGCCGGGGAGCGGAACGCCCGCTTCGCCCGAACCGTCGAGGAGCTCCCGGCGCACGAGCGGGCGCACCGCTTCGTCGATCCCGGCGTACTTGATGATCTCGCCCCAGCCGCAGGAGACTTCGCGCACGGGAAGGGTTTTGAGGACCTCCGGATCGACGAGGACGCCCACGGGCTGCGAGAAGACGCCCATGAGGTTCTTGCCGGCCTCGAGGTCCACGGCGGTCTTGCCGCCCACGCTCGAATCCACCATCGCGAGAAGACTCGTCGGGATCTGCAGGCACTCGATTCCGCGCATGTAGAGCGCGGCGGCGAGCCCGGCGAGGTCGCCCACGACGCCGCCGCCGAGCGCGATCACGGCGTCCGAGCGCGTGAGGCGCAGCGCCGCGAGGTCTTCGAGCACCCGCACGAGAACGGCGGGCGTCTTCGAGGGCTCGCCCGCGGGGATCGTGATCGTACCGGCGTGGGCCCCGTGCGCGAGGCCTTCGAGCGCGGCGGCGACCCGCCCCGCGTAGAGCGGGCCCACGTTGGAGTCGGTGACCACCGCGACGCGGCGCTCGGAATCCCGTCCGAGCTTGAGCACCCGGCCGAGGGCTTCGGCGAGGAGCCTCGGTTCGGTGACGAGACCGGGGGCGGCCTCGACGCGGTACCCTGCGCCAGCGGCGACGTCGAGCACCCTGCGTTTCTCAGTCGTCTTCCCGGTCTCGGTCATTTCGCTTTTCTCCTCGTTTGATGGGCTTGCAGGATTCCGGATCAGGACGCGCAGGCGCGGATCACGGTCTCGACCGAAATGGGCTTGGGCGCGGCCTTCATGCAGATGGCGTTGCGGATCGTCTTCACGTTGCGGACGACGTCGGCGAAGACTTCCGGGGTGAGCGACTGCGGGCCGTCGCAGAGCGCTGCGGCGGGGTTGTTGTGCACCTCGATCATCAGGCCGTCGGCGCCGGCGGCGGCCGCGGCAGCGGCCATCGAGGGGACGTAGCGGGCGACGCCGGTGGCGTGGCTCGGGTCGATCACGACCGGCAGATGCGTGCGCTCATGGAGCACCGGGATGCAGGAGAGGTCGAGCGTGTTGCGCGTCGCCGTCTCGTACGTGCGGATGCCGCGCTCGCAGAGCACGATCTGGTCGTTGCCGCTCGCCATGATGTATTCGGCGGCCATCAGGAACTCCTTGATCGTCGCGCACATGCCGCGCTTGAGCAGAATCGGCTTCTTCGTCTTGCCGAGCTCCTTCAACATCTCGAAGTTCTGCATGCTGCGCGCGCCCACCTGGATCATGTCCACGTCTTCGAAGAGCGGGAGGTGGTCGATGCTCATGATTTCGGTGACGATCGGAAGGCCGGTTTCGCGCTTCGCCTCAAGCATGAGCTTCAGGCCCTCGTCGCGCAGACCCTGGAAGTCGTACGGGGACGTGCGGGGCTTGAAGGCGCCGCCGCGGAGCATCGTCGCGCCGGCGGCCTTCACGGCCTGGGCGACCTCGATGATCTGCTCGCGCGATTCGATCGAGCAGGGACCGGCCATCAGAGCGAAGTGGCCGCCGCCCACCTTGGCGCCCCCGGCGTTCACCACCGTATCCTCCGGATGGAACACGCGGTTGGCGAGCTTGTAGGGGTCGGAGACGCGGCGGATCGCTTCGACGTAGGGCAGCGCCTGGATCTGGTCGGCCGGGAGGTGGCTGCGCGTCTCGCCGATGATGCCGACGGCGACCTTCTCGGAGCCCTCCATGATGACGGGACGCAGCCCCCGGCCTTCGAGCCGGGACTTGAGGTCGGAAATGTCGTCGCGGGTGGCGGTGGACTTCAGAATGAGGATCATGGTGTTCTCCAGTTTCCTTTGAATCGGTTCGCCGCCCGAATTGGAATTGACGGCGCCGGGGTGGGTGAATGGTGAAGGGGGTGTCCGGGGATGGGGTTTTCCGGGTCCTTCGCGCCGCTGGAGATTTGGTGCCTTCTGCTCTCGGGAGGGCCTCGGAGTGAGGCTTGGAGAGGGGCATTAAAAAACCTGCGGCGTTTGAGACCGCAGGTTCATTTCTTAGCTTCCGCTAGATGTGTGCAGCTCAACGCTTTGACGGATACGTAAATCGCCAAAACGCGTAATAAAAGGAGCCGACGTGGAGGAGGGAGTTCATTTCTCTCTTTCCTGTGTAGAAGGGGAAGCAGAATTAATCTGTTGAGTTCACTTTACCCTTGGGGAAGCCGTTTTGGAAAGGCCGTCGCGGGCTCGAGCATCCTCTCATGACGGCAGTCAATCTGACCTAGGCATTCCTCCTGAGAGAAAGTTCTCAGAGCGCATCCGGTTGGCGGATGCGCCGCCCGTCGACCACAGGGCCGCCCGGACTGCGCGCCGGATGCGGTCCCGA
>NZ_DAVZJY010000066.1:0-10332 GCF_052272535.1 Sutterella sp.
CTGAGCGTTGGTCAAGTGGAGAATCCCCGTCCTTCAGGGCGGGGAGTGCGTCAAGAGACGCACCGGACGCGTGCCGCGCCGTCCCGAACCGCGCCGGAGCGCCTGCAGGGCCGCAGTTACCGAAAACCTTCGAGGAGCTGCCCCGACTACTCATTAGAATCCTCCAGACGGCGTGCCTGCGGGCTTTGCCGCCCTTCTTTAGAACACGATTTCAAAATCAATTCATGTCGTCCGTCGCCCCGAATCCCTACCTTCTCTACGCAGTAGTCCTTCTCGCGGTCCTCATCCTCGCGGCGCTCTGCGCATTGATTCTTCTTGTTGCCGGAGAGACCCGCCGCCGTGCGGCCGAGCGCGAAGAGGCGGACGACTTCCGCGACGCCCTGATCGAGGGCGTCGCCGGCGTGAAGCGTGAGCTCTCCGCGCAGATCGGACAGACGGACGCGCGGCTCACGACCGCGGTCTCGAGCCTTCTCGCCTACGTCACGGCCGAGCAGAAGCGCTCGGGCGACGCGATGGGGCAGTGGAGCGCTGCGGCGCGGGGGGAGCTCGAGCGCATGAACGCCACGCTCTCCAAGGAGTTCCTCAACCTCCAGGGCATGGTGGACGCGCGGTTCGCGAAGGTTTTGGAGACGAACGCCCGGGCGGCCGAGGGGCTCGGCACCCGGCTCAACGCGGAGTTGAGGGAGGTGCGCGGGACCGTGGATGCGGCGCTCGAAAAGGTGCGCGCGGAGAACGCGCAGAAGCTCGAGGCGATGCGCTCGACCGTCGAGGAGAAGCTCGAGCGCACGCTCACGGACCGTCTCTCGGCGAGCTTCCGCCGGGTGGACGAGAAGCTCGGGCTCGTGGAGTCGGGACTCGGAGAAATGCGGCAGATGGCGCAGAGCGTCTCGCGCCTGCAGAACGTGCTCGCGAACGTCAAGACCCGCGGCACCTTCGGTGAAGTGCAGCTGCAGGCGATTCTGGAGGAAGTGCTTGCTCCGGGTCAGTTCGGCGCGCAGGTGCAGCTCGACCCCGCGTCGCGCGAACGCGTGGACTTTG
Source organism: Sutterella sp. (assembly GCF_052272535.1). Classification (NCBI taxonomy): domain Bacteria; kingdom Pseudomonadati; phylum Pseudomonadota; class Betaproteobacteria; order Burkholderiales; family Sutterellaceae; genus Sutterella; species Sutterella sp. The sequence goes on from NZ_DAVZJY010000066.1 coordinate 1,039, forward strand.
CCGTAAGGCTCCCCGGGCGGGACGCCGGCGCGCCCTGCTGGCTCCCGATCGACTCGAAGTTCCCGCTCGAAGACTGGGAGCTTCTCGAAGAGGCGTTCCGCGCCGGGGATGCGGCGGCCGTGGCTGACGCCCGGAAGGGGCTCGAACGGGCGATCGTCAAGCAGGCAAAGTCGATCCGCGAGAAGTACGTGCGCCCGCCCGTTACGACGGACTTCGCGGTGATGTTCCTGCCTTCGGAAGGCCTCTACGCCGAGGCGCTCCGGATTCCGGGGCTCGCCGACCGGCTGCAGCGCGAGCTGCGCGTGACGCCCGCGGGCCCGACCGTGATCACGGCGCTCCTCAACAGCCTCCTCATGGGCTTCATGACCCTCGCGATGGAGAAGCGCAGCGTCGAGGTCTGGCGGATCCTCACCGAGGTGAAGACCGAGTTCGGAGGCTTCACGAAGCAGTTCGAACTGGTGGAGAAGAAGTTCCGCGAGGCGCAGTCCTCGCTCGAGGCGATGTCGGCAAAGAGCCGCCGCATGGGCGAGCGGATGCGCACGATCGAGTCGATGGCGGACGGCCCCGAGGATGGGGCGGCGCTCTTCGCAGATGCGCCGAAGGCGCTCTCTGTTGGCGCCGTCAAAGCGCCCGCCGCCGATGCGTTCGAGAGCGCGGCTCCCAAGCCCCGGGAGGAGAGCGCGGCCTCCAACGCGCCGCACGCCTCGGCCTGAGCGTCCTGACGATCCTGCGGCTCGAGGCCCAATCGGCCTTCAACGGAAAAGTGAAGAAGGGGAGCTCCGTTGCGGCGGAACTCCCCTTTTTGCCCTTTGTCGAATGTGCGCAGTGAGTGCTTCACCGCTTCAGCTGCCAGCGGCAGAAGAACCGCTCGCCCAAACCCAGCACCGCGTAGAGCAGAAGGCCGAGAAGGCTCATGCCGAGGATGCCGACGAACATCCGCTCGATGTCGCCCATGCCCCAGGCGTCCATGATGAGCCATCCGAGGCCCGCGTCCGTGGCGAAGGACTCCGCAAGGAAGAGGACCGCCATCGCGGTGCCTGACGACGCCTTCAAGGCCGTGAAGAGCGACGGGAGCGAAGCCGGGAGGTAGACGTGGCGCACGAGCTCCCAGCGCGTTGCGCCCATGGACTTCAGGGACGCCGCGTAGGCGGGGTCGAGCGCGAGCGCCGCCTCACGCACGATCACGAGGATCTGAAAGCCCGTGGCGAGGGCGATCAAGAGGACGCGCGACGCGTCTCCGAGCCCGAACACCGTGAAGAAGACCGGCAGCAGCACGATCTTCGGGAGCGGGAGCGTGATGAAGGTGACGGGGGCACCGAGCCAGTCGGCGGCCTTGGAGCGCCCGAAGAGGAGCCCCAGCGGATAGCCCGTGAGGACCGCGACCACGAGGGCTGCCGTGAGGCGCAGCGTGGAGAGCCCCACGTGGTGGAGAAACTCCGCGGTGCCCAATGCCGCGGCGAAGCCCGCGAGGGCGGCGAAGGGATCGGGGAAGATTTCAGGCCCGAGGGCGGCGCTCCCCAAGGCCCAGAGGGCGAGAAGCGCGGCCGTGCCGCAGGCGTAGCGGACGGCGAGCGAATGGAGGATCGGATTCATCGTGCGGCCTCCCTTTTGCCGCAAGCGTCGAGAAGCTCGGCGTGCACGTGGCGGGCGGCCTCAACGAAGGCCGGGTCTTCGCGGCGGGCGCTCTGGAGTTCGGGCACCCAGGCGGGGTTTTCATAGAGCTCGATCAGGCGCGGGGGATTAGCCGCGAGGAGCAGCACGTGCGAGGCGAGGAAGACCGCCTCGGTGATGTCGTGCGTGACGAAGATCATCGTGACGGGCCGGCGGACTCTGAGCTCGGCGAGGAAGTCCTGGAGCCGCTCGCGGCGCAGGGCGTCGAGCGCCGAAAAGGGTTCGTCCATGAAGAGCACCTCGGGATCGGCGATGAGCGCCCGCCCGAGGGCGAGGCGCTGCCTCTGACCGCCCGAGAGCTGCGCGGGCCAGCGGTCTTTGAGTCCCTTGAGGCCGAGTTCCGAGAGCATCGCGTCGACCCGCGCGGGTGCTTCGTCCCGCGGCACGACGGCGTTTTTGAGTTCAAAGGGGAGCGCGAGGTTCTCGCGCACCGTCTTCCAGGGGAAGAGCCCGAGGCCCTGCCAGACGAAGCACGAGTGGAGCCGCGGGATGTCCTTCCCGTCGGCCGTGCGCCAGCGGATCGACCCCGAGCGCGGCGTGAGGAGCCCCGCGAGGGTCGTGAGGAGCGTGGTCTTGCCGCACCCCGATTCGCCCACGATCGCGAGCGACGCACCGGGGGAAAGGGTGAAGGAGAGGTCCTCGAGCACCGTCTGCGCGCCGTAGGCGACGGTGAGGCCGCGCACCTCGAGTCCGGCCGCGCCCGGGTTCGTGTTGTTGTTCTTCTGTTGATCGGTCATCAAAAAAACTCAGGAGACCCCTGCGTTCAGGCCGGGGTAGTTGACGTGTCGTGGTCCGGAATGCGTTGCTCAAAGACTACCTGCAGACGACGCCCGAGATGTCGGGGACGCTCTTGAGGATGCCGCGGCGGACGAGCCATTGTGCCGCATGGGAGACCTCCGCCTCGGTGTGGGGAGTGCGGGGAGGTCGTCAGCGGTCGGGCGGCGGCCAAACTTCGGGAGCCGGTAGTCCTTCGCCACGGCGTCCGGGACGAGGCGCTTCGTCAAGGGCGAGCGGCAGGTACTTCTCGGGCGCGGCGTCGTCATCGAGAGCGGTTCGTCGAGCTTTCTGTCGTCCCAGACGACGCGGCCGCCCTTCTGTTCGATCAGAGTGAGCAGCGGCTCGTAGAAGAGCGCGGTCTCGAGCTTGCCGGAATTGAGGAGCTGCAGGCGGATCGGAATCTGCGGCACTTCAACTTCCTTCGAGCGCTCCGGCCGGCACGGCCTCGGCGGCGAACATCAGGTCGAGCATCCAGTCCGTGATCGTGCCGGAGCTCGTGGACGTGGTCACGTCCTTCTTCGACTTCAGGAGTCCTCAGGAAGTCCTCGGGAGCGGTGCATTAAGATGAGCCTCTTTCAACAACCTTCCCCGCGGCGGCGTGCCTCCGGACGGGTTCCGGCGGTCCGCGCTCCAAGCTCCCCAAAGAATATGGACAGTCTCTACCACGCGATTCAGGTCGTCTGCGTCTATGCGATCCCCCTGATCTTCGCGATCACGCTGCACGAATCCGCCCACGGCTGGGCGGCGGCGCGCCTCGGCGACCCGACGGCGACACGGCTCGGGCGCGTGTCGCTCAACCCCATCCCGCACATCGACCCGGTGGGAACGATCGCGGTGCCGGGGGCGCTCCTGCTGATGTCGGCCTTGACGGGCGGGGGCGGACTCCTCTTCGGGTGGGCCAAGCCCGTGCCGATCAATCCGGGGTACTTCAGGAACCCCATGCGCGGGATGATGATCACCGCGGTGGCGGGGCCCGCTTCGAACGCGCTGCAGATGATCGTCTGGGCGTTCCTTCTCAAACTCCTCGTCTCCTTCGGGATCTACGACAAGTTCGTGCTCTCGGTCTGCTCGGCGGGCATCTCCGTGAACCTGATGCTGATGGCCTTCAACCTGATTCCGATTCCGCCCCTCGACGGCGGTCGGATCGTGCGGGGGCTGCTGCCGGGCCGTGCGGGCGAGGCGTTCGACCGGATCGAGCCCTACGGCATGATGATCCTCCTCGTCCTCATGGTGGGCGGGGGCCTCACCTTCTTCGTGCGCCCCTTCCTGATGTTCGGGCAGTGGCTCGTGAACCTCGTGCTCTGAGCGCAGGAGGCGCCATGGCGGTCTGCAAGAATTCCAACGGGAACTGCATGCAGCTTCCCTCGGCCTGGGTGATGCGCTTCATCGACGCGCTCCCGCACCGGGCGCGGGTGCTCGACCTCGCCTGCGGCGAGGGGCGGCACACGAGCCTCTTCCTGATGAAGGGCTTTGAGGTGACGGCCGTGGACATCGACGTCTCCCACGTGGAGCCCTTGGTCGGCGCCCCGGGCCTCACGGTCGAGTGCCGGGACCTCGAAAACGAGCCCTGGCCCTACGGCGAAGCGGCCTTCGACGCGATCGTGGTGACGAACTACCTCCACCGCGCGCACTTCCCCGACTACTGGAAGTCGCTCGCGCCGGGAGGCCTCTTCATCATGGAGACCTTCACCGAAGTGAATAAGCGCATCTGGGGGCGCCCGAAGCGCCCTGAGCACTACCTTCTCCCCGGGGAGCTTCTGCGCCTCGCGCCCGAAGGAGCGCGGATCTGCGCCTATGAGGAGGGCCTCAACACCCAGGACTACGGTGTTGAGCGCATCGTTTGGATGAAGCCCGGCGACGCGGAGATGCTCGCGCTCCCGCTCGGCGCCCGGTGAAGCCAAGCCGTAACAAACCGTACGGCGTCCGGAGGCCGCACCAACTCCCGGGCGCCCTTTGCTAGAATTTTTCGACTGTTGAACCGTCCCTCCGCGGGGTGCATCGGCGCTCCGGACGGATGGGGAGAACGAAACAAATTAGGAATCATTACCAGAATGTCCCTGCGCGCGTTCCGCCTCGCCGCCGCTGCTGCGGCGATTGCCTCCCTCTCGGGCTGCACCTTCCTCGGCATTGACTTCACGGACGACAAGGTTCAGTACGAGTCCTCCAACTCGCGCGCGAATCTCGAAGTTCCGCCCGACCTGACGCCGGTGAAGTCCGACGACCGCTTCCAGGTCCCCGCTCGTCCGGGCGTCGTGAGCGCCAACGCCGAAGCCGAGCGCGCCGCCGTCTCGCGGGACGCCGACGCCCTCACGGCCGCCAAGATCGTGCCGCTCACGGTGAAGGCGAAGGTGATGAAGGACGGCTCCGACCGGTGGCTGCGCGTGAACGCCGCGCCCGAACAGCTCTGGCCCGTGGTGCAGGACTTCTGGCCCTCCGTGGGCCTCGTCGTGCGCGAGCAGAACCCGAAGACGGGCTACATGGAGACGGAGTGGGCCGAGAACAAGGCGAAGCTCCCGCAGGACATCATCCGCCGCACGATCGGCAAGGTGATCGACTTCGCGTACTCCACGGGCGAGCAGGACCAGTACCGCACGCGCCTTGAGCGCAACGACGACGGCACGACCGACATCTACGTCTCGCACCGCTCGATGGTCGAGGTCGTCACCGGCGCCCAGAAGGAAAGCACCGTCTGGCAGCCCGGCCCCACGGACCCGGTAATGGAGGCCGAGATGCTCCAGCGCCTGGCGCTGCGCATCGAAGCCGAATTCAATCCCAACGCCTCCGCTCAGGCTGAAGCGGCCGCCAAGGAGGAGATCTCCGCGCAGCTCAAGCAGGAGCCCGTCGCCTCGAAGACGAACATCGTCAACGACGCCGCCGGCAAGCCCGCCGCGGTCGTCCTCAACGAGAGCTTCGACCACGCCTGGCGGCGCGTGGGCCTCGTGCTCGACCGCATGGGCTTCGAGCAGGTGGACCGCGACCGCACGGCCGGCTGGTACCTCGTGCGCTACCTCGACCCTGCCTACGAGCAGGCGCAGAAGGACAAGCGCGGCTTCTTCACGAACATCTTCAGCTCCGACGTGGCCGTTGAAGCGCCCAACTACCGCATCCACTTGGGCGACGAAGGCGCCGCGACGCGCATCACCGTCCAGGGTGCCGACGGCGGCGAAGACAAGACCGGCGTCGCGCCCAACATCCTCAACCTTTTGGCCGAACAGCTCCGCTGAGCGGAGCGCTTTGAGCTGAGAGAGGTCCCGCAGCAATGGCGTCGCTTCTCACCAAGGTCCTGAACGTCTTCGGCCTCCACACGGAGGCCGAGCTCGCGGCTGCGCGCGCGGGGAAGACGACTCAGGCGGCTCCGGCCGCTCCCGCCGACACTCCGGTGCCCGAAACGGACGTGAAGGCGAGCTTCAACCCGCTCGCCGACACTTCGACCGCGGGGCTCATCTACCGGCAGGCCGCGATCGACATCCCGCAGATGCCCGTCGCGCTCCAGACCCAGGTGAAGGCGCAGTCGATCGAAAAGATCCGGAAGCTCGAGAAGAAGGGCGTCGTCACGCCGGCCGAGTTCGAGGTCTGGAAGCGGCGCATCCTCATCCTCTGAGGCTTGCCGGAGCCGCCATGCAGAGCGCACCGTTTTTTGAGAAGGGCCCCACGGGCCCTTCGCCGTCTCTTGAGGGCGGCGAATCGCTCCCCGTGCAGACGCTCGCTCTGGTGGGGCGCGTCTTTCTCCTCCTCTTCAACCCGCAGGTGCGCACCGGCCGGCTCGGGTTCCTGCGCGGCCTCGCGCTCTGGGCCGCTGCGGGCGCGGCCGCATGGCTTCTGATGGATCCGATTGCGGACGCGCAGTGGATCTCCGACGCGGCGCTCGTCGTGATCGCACGGATCTACGCCTGGGCCGCCGGGCTCTGGTCCGTGGCGCTCATGGTCCTCGCCGCGCGGCGCTGCCACGACCTCGGGTGGTCGGGCGCATGGGCGCTCTTGATGGGCGTGCCCTTCACGAACGTCGCTCTGGGCGTGCTGTTGCTCTTGCTCCCAGGAGACCCCGAGGCGCGCCGCCTCTGGTCCGAATCCGCGGCAGAATAGGCGGTCTGCGCGGCGCTCTTTTCCAGCAGCTGCGCTGCTTCCGCAAAGGAGATTCATCCGCCATGATGCCGCTCGCCTGCGCGCTCGGGATCACCTGCGGGCTTGGCCGTCCACACGCTCGCCGCCGTGCTCGGCATTTCGGCCGTGATCGCCGGATCGGCGGAGCTCTTCTCGATCCTCAAGTGGGCGGGTGTGGCCCATGGAAGCGGGCGCGCCCGTTGCGAACGCTGCCGAGGCCCTGAAGCGCTCGGGCGGGGAGACCGTCGCCCCGCCTTCCGGAGCGGCTTCTTCTGCAATGTTCTGAACCGCATCCGCCCGGTCTTCGGCGCGCCCGTGTTCCGAGCGGTGGCTGAACCGCACGATGGGCGCGATCCTCATTCTCTTCGGGCTGAAGCTCACGGCGCGCAGCTGAGCGCAGGGCGCACTCCGGGCGTTTCCCGTCCCGGAGGAAGAGCGCGTACCATTACGCTCTCAGGGAAAACAACAAACATTGGAGAACACACCCATGGCCGACGCCGTCCGCAAAGGCATGCTCGTCACCCTCTCGGTCCTGATGGCCGACATGACGGGGAAGACGATTGACGAAACCCCGCCCGAAGGGATGGTCTATCTCCACGGTTCGGGCGACATCTTCCCGAAGCTCGAGGCGGCCCTGGAAGGGCACTTCGCAGGCGAAGGGTTCACGATCCACCTCGAGCCTGAAGACGCCTTCGGCGAATACGACGCCGACGCGATCAAGTGCATCCCCGTCGAGAACTTCGCGCACCCGGAGAACCTCGAGCCCGGCGCCGTCGTGGACGAGGTCCCGGGTGAAGCGCCCGACGGCCGCGTCTGGCGCGTCACCGACCTCGCCGACGGCATGGTGGTGCTCGAAGCCAACCACCCGCTCGCGGGCGTGGGGCTGCAGTTCGCCGTGAAGATCCTCGACGTCCACGAGCCCACCGAAGCGGAGCTCGAGGCGATGGAGGACGACGGCACCGAGTCGATCGTGCCGCCCTTCCTCAAGATCGCCGACAAGATCGTTTCCGAAGAGGACGAGGACGACACGCCCTACGACGACTTCGGCGAAGGCGCCTCGACGGAGCCCGACGACTCCTCGATGGCGCGCCTCGCCAAACCCCCGCGCATCGTTCGCTGAGCCCGGCGCCTCCCCGCCGGAGGCTTGAGGCGGATCTCCTCCGGTCCGCCTCGGAGCACAACGACGCGCTTGCGGCTCCGCCAAGGAGCCGGTCCCCGATCCGAACGCCCCTTTCGCCGCCCGCGAACGGGGCGTCGTCGTCTCTGCAGGGTGCAGCGCTGCACCTTTTCCGGGCTTCGGGCGTGCTTGCGGTGCAATTTTTGGCATACGGATTGCTGCATATCCCTGAAGCACGCGGCGGTCCCCGCATGGAACGAGGGACTGCGGTGCTCTCAAAGAAAAAAACAAAAGAACGCACCCCTTGAACACATCCCCGTCCCCCGTCACCGGCAGCACCCGGCAACAAGGGCGGCGCTTCTCCGGCAGCAAGGAAGCCGGGAGAGCGCCCGCACGACCGGGCGGAAGCGGACGGCAATCCTTCCACGGAGGAACACACCATGCGCCTGAGCTTCAGGAAGCCCTTCGCGGCCGGGCCGCAGCAGCGGCGCTCGCCGCAACGTTCGTCTCGCCCGCCTGGGCCGACGTCGTCCTCAAGGTCGTGCCGCACGCCGACCTCAAGATCCTCGACCCGGTGTGGACCACCGCGTTCGTGACGCGCCACCACGGCTACATGATCTACGACACGCTCTTCGGCCTCACGCAGAAGGGCGAGATCAAGCCTCAGCTGGTGGAGTCCTGGAGCGCCTCGCCCGACAACCTGCACTTCAGCTTCACGCTGCGCGAGGGACTGAAGTTCTCCGACGGCTCGGACCTCACGACGAAGGACGTGCTGCAGTCGATCCGCCGTTGGGGCGCCCGCGACAACCTGGGCGCCAAGCTCCTCGCGGCCCTCGACAAGATGGAGGCGAAGGACGCGCGCACCTTCACGCTCGACTTCAAGACGCCCTTCGGCATGGTGCTCGACGCCTTCAGCAAGCCTTCGTCGATTCCGCTCTTCATCATGCCCGAGCGCGTGGCGAAGACCGATCCCTTCACGCAGATCACCGACATGACGGGTTCGGGCCCGTATGCGTTCGCGGCCGACCGCTACCGGCCCGGTGAGCGCGTGGTGTACCTGAAGAACAAGTTCTACAAACCGAGGAACGAGCCCGCCGACGGCCTCGCGGGCGGCAAGGTGGTCAACGTCGACGAACTCGACTGGGTCATCCTGCGCGACAGCCAGACCATCGCCAACGCCATCAAGAAGGGCGAGGTGGACGTGGTTGAAATGGTCCCGAACGAGCAGTACCCGATCCTCAAGGCCGACCCCAACATCCGGCTCGAAAACCAGACGGGCAAGCAGTCGGCGATGCTGCACCTCAACCACGCGATTGCGCCCTTCAACAACCCCAAAGCCGCGCAGGCCGCGCTCATGGCGATCAACCAGGCGGCGCTCCAGCGCGCGCAGATCGTCTACAAGGAGCTCTACAACACCTGCACCTCGATCTACCCGTGCGGGTCGACCTACGCGAGCGGCAACACGGCGTACTTCACCGGCAAACCGCAGTTCGCCAAAGCGAAGGAACTGTTGAAGGAGGCGGGCTACAAGGGCGAGCCCATCGTGCTGATGCTCCCCGCGGACATGCCGAGCCTCAACAGGATTGCCGCAGGAGTCCCCTTCCTTCAGGTGGGGGAGGAATGCGGCA
>NZ_DAVZJY010000067.1:0-10327 GCF_052272535.1 Sutterella sp.
GGCTCTCCACCGCCGCGGGCTCGGAGAAGGTGAAGGCGGGCGGGACGCCGTCGGCCGCGGGAAGGTCGGAGGCTTCGCCGGCAGCTGAGGCGGCCGGGGCGGCGGGAGATGAGGCCTGCACGTCGCCCAACGTCGGCTCGACGTGCATCGGAGCGGCCGACTCTCCGGCGGGGCCGAAGCCCGGCTCCTTCCTGGGCGCACCTTCCTGCGCGGCGGGCTCGACCGAGAGTTCGGCGAGCTTCACGCCCTGGGGACGCGTGTTCTTTCGGAACGGATTGAAGAAGTTCATGGTGAGCCTCGGGCTTTCAGGCGGCGAAGGAAAAAATCCGCGGAAATTTTATCAGGGCCGTCCCGTCTCCCCCGTTAAGGCGCAATTGGAAACGCTTTTGCGCCCCCGGTGCGCTCCCTCTGGAGCGCGGGCGGAGAAGCCGCGCGGCGCTCAGCGCCGCACGCCTTCGGCGGCGAGGACTTCGAGCGCTTCGCCCACGGTGACGAAGGAACCGAAGACGATGATCCGCACGGGGGCGCCCTCTTCGCGCATCAAGCGGAGTGCTTCGCGCCGCGCGGCGGCGAGCGCTTCGGCGACGCCGCTCGCGGCGGTCATGCTTTTGTCCGGAACGCCCGCGGCGCGCATGCGCTCGGCCAACTCCTCGGCGCTTCCGCCGCGGGGCCCCGGGAGCCCTGCGTAGAACCAGTGGTCCACCGCCGGAGCGGTGAGGCGCACCACCGCCTCGCGGTCCTTGTCGGTGAGCATGCCGAAGACGGCGAGCGTGCGCTCGCCCGGACGCGCGAAGTGCGCGAGGTTCTCGGCGAGCACGGCCGCGGCCTGCGGGTTGTGGCCGACGTCGATGAGCGTTGGGCACGGATCGGTCGTGACGCACTCAAAGCGCGCGGTGATCCGCGCGCGGGCGACGCCCGCGGCGGCGGCGGCCTCCGTGACGGGGAGGCGCTCCTTCAGGGCGACGAGGGCCGCGAGCGCCCCGGCGACATTGCGGTACTGGTTGCTCCCCGCGAGCCCCGGGCGCGGAAGCTGCCAGTGCACCTCCCCGCAGGTGAAGTCGAACGACCCGTCCGGCTGGGGCGCCGCACGAAAGTCGCGGTTGATGAGCATGAGCTTCGCACCAATCCGGTGGGCGTGGTCGACGAGCGTCACCGGAGGTTCGGGGTCGGAGCAGACCGCGGGCCGGCCCTGGCGGAAGATGTGGGCCTTCTCGAGCCCGATCGCCTCGCGCGTGGAGCCGAGGAACGCGGTGTGGTCGATGCCGACGGCCGCCACCACCGAGCAGTCCGGGTCGATCGCGTTCATGGCGTCGAGCCGCCCTCCGAGGCCGATCTCGAGGATCACGACGTCGGGGCGCGCGTTCTGGAAGACCTTCAGGATCCCGAGTCCCGTGTATTCGAAGTAGGAAAGCGTCATCCCGCCGCGGGCGGCCTCGACCTCGGCGAAGGCGGCCGTGAGGAGGCGGTCGTCAACCTCGCGCCCGTCGAGGAGCGCCCGCTCGTTGAAGCGCAGGAGATGGGGCGAGGTGTGCATCGCCGTCCTCAGGCCCGCCGCGCGGCAGACGGACTCGATGAAGGCGCAGGTGCTCCCCTTGCCGTTCGTGCCCGCCACCGTGATCACAGGGCATTCGAACCGGATCCCGAGACGCGAGATCATCTCCCGCATGCGCTCGAGGCCGAGGTCGATCGGCTTGGCGTGAAGCTTTTCAATGTAGTTGAGCCATTCGGTCAGGGTGCGGGACATGGGTGGAAGGCCTCCTCACAGGAGCGTTCGGACGTCGTCGGGAAGAAGAGAACGACGGAAACGGTGATGATGAAGACGATAAAAAGGACACGGGCCCGCTCCGGCTGCGGCGCAGCGGGCGGGCCCGGGGAAGCGTCTGGGTGCGGCGGCCGGTCAGATGCCGTTCACGGGCTGCTTCTTCATGAGCAGCTGCGTGAGGACCGAGATGCGGGCGCGCAGCTCCCGGCGGTCCACGATCTGGTCGATCTGTCCGGTGCGGAGCAGGAATTCCGAGCGCTGGAACCCGTCGGGGAGCTTCTCGCGCACGGTCTGCTCGATCACGCGGGGGCCGGCGAAGCCGATCAGGGCCTTGGGTTCGGCGAGGACCACGTCGCCGATGAAGGCGAAGGACGCGGAGACGCCGCCCATCGTCGGGTCGGTGAGCACGGTGATGAAGGGGAGCCCGTAGTCGGAGAGCCGGCGCGCCGCGGCGGTGGTCTTCGTCATCTGGTAGAGGGAGATCAAGCCCTCCTGCATGCGCGCGCCGCCCGAGGCGGTGAAGACCACGAAGGGCGCGCGGCGGCGCATCGCCTCCTCGACACCCAAGGCGAACCGCTCGCCCACGACGGAGCCCATCGAGCCCCCCATGAAGCGGAATTCAAAGGCCGCGGCCACCATCGGCTCGCGCCTCAGGGCGCCCGACATCACGATCAGGGCGTCGGTTTCGCCGCAGGACTCCTGGGCGGCCGCGAGGCGCTTCGGATAGGGCTTGCCGTCCACGAAGCCGAGCGGGTCGCGCGGGCGGACGTCGGCGCCGATCTCCACGCCCGTGCCCGGATCGAGGAAGGAGAGGAGCCGCGTGCGCGCGCCCATGCGGAAGTGGTGGCCGCACTTCGGGCACACGCGCAGACTGCGGTCAAGCTCCTCGGTGTAGAGCGCCTGCTCGCAGCCCGGGCACTTCGTCCAGACGCCCTCGGGAACGACGCTCGGCTTCTTCTTAGCGCCGACGGGTTCCTCGCGCTTGATCTTCGGGAGAATGTGGTTGATCCAGCTCATCGCGGTCCAAAAACAAAAAGGAAAGGAAAATTATACGAACGCCCTCCGCGGAGACCCTCCGCAGGGAGCGCCCAATCCGGGCTACGGCGTTCAGCCGTTCAGCCGATGTCCGGTGCGGCCGGGAACTCCCCGCCGAAGGGACTGCGCCCGGACTGCGGCAGCGTCGGGTGGTCGGGATACCCCACGCCCGTGAGGTAGAGCCCGTTGGGGCTGAAGGTCGGAGCGGCCGCGGAGCGTTCGCGGGCGGCGAGCACCTCGGCGATCCAGCCGGGCGCCTCGCGGCCCGTGCCGACGTAGATGAGGGCGCCGACGATGTTGCGCACCATGTGCTGCAGGAAGGCGTTGGCGGAAATCCGCACGCCCACCAACGCTCCGCGCCGGATGAGCGAGAGGTCGGTCACCGTGCGCACCGGGCTCTTCGCCTGGCATTCGGCCGCGCGGAAGCTCGTGAAGTCGTGCTCGCCCAAGAGCGCCTGCGCGCCCTCGCGCATCCGATCAACGTCGAGCGGCCGGAAGACCCAACCCGCGGCGTCGTCAAAAAGGGGCGTCCTCACTGGGTCGTTCCAGATCCAGTACTCGTACGTGCGCGAGCGCGCGGAAAAGCGCGCGTGAAAGTCCTCCTCCACGGGCCGCATCCAGCGCACGGCGACCGTGCGCGGCAGGAACGAGTTGACGCCGCGCACCCAGCCTTCCGGGGCGCGCGCCGCTTCGGTGGAGAAGCTCACCACCTGGTGCGTGGCGTGCACGCCCGCATCCGTGCGGCCCGCGCAGATGACGGAAACCGGATGGTTCGCGAAGCGCGAGAGCGCCGCCTCAACGGCCGCCTGAACGCTCGGGCGGTCGGGCTGCACCTGCCAGCCGTTGAAGGCGGTCCCGCGGTATTCAATGCCGAGCGCGATCGTGCGCGCCGTCATTTGTCCGCGGCTCCCTTCGCATCGGCCTTGAGGCGCGCCAAGAGCTTGGCGGCCTGCGCGCGCTGCGCTTCAGAGCCGCTCTTCGCGACCTCTTCGAGGAGCTCCTGCGCCTCACTCTTGGCGCCCAGTCCGATGAAGGACCCGGCGAGCGAGAGCTTCGCGTCGAGCGCCTCGGTCTGCGCGCGCTGCTTCTGCACGGCCTGGCTTTCGGGAGTCTTCGGGGGCTCGACGGGAGCGGGTTGGGCAGCGGGCTGCGGGGCGACGGCTTCAGAGGCCTCAGGAGGCTGCGGGACTTCCGTCACGGGTTCGGAAGCAAGCGGCGGGACGGGTTCGGACGCGAGCGGCGGGACGGGTTCGGACGCGAGCGGCGGCACGTAGGCGGGGGGCGCGGGCGGAAGCACGGGCTTCTTTGCCTCGTCCTCCAGGTCGAGGTCCACGTTCTTCAGGGCCGAGGGCAGATCCGCGGGCTCCTCCTTGCGGGCGGCCTCGAGTTCGCCATCCGCGAGGGGCGGGAGTTCGTCGTCGTCGGGCGAAAGCCAGGGCTGCTCGGCCGTCTCCGGGACCTTCGGTTCGGCGGGGGCGGACTCGGAGACGCCCTGAAGAGAGGCGCCTTCAGCCGCCTTCGAGGAGGCCGCGCAGGCCGCAGCCTCCGCCTTCATCGCGCCCGCGGCGGCGTCGAGGTCGCCGAAGAGCTCGTCCTTGGCGTCCTTGACTTCGGCGGTCGCCTCAGGGACGGCGGCCGGGGCTTCGGCGGACTTTCGGTCCTCAGCCATCTGCGCTTGGGCGTAGGCGACCGCGCCCGCGCCCATCGCGCCCGCGGTGGTGCCGTTCTTCACGGCCTCGGAGATCGTGGCGTCCACGGCCTTCAGCTGCGCCTCGGTGGCGGCGGGCACTTCACGCTGCAGCGTCACCGTGCCCTCGGTCTTTCTCGGAGGCTGCTCGATCGCGGGCTCCTCCTTGCGGCGGCGCGTAAAGGCGTAGACCGCAGCGCCGAGCGCAAGCACGAGGAGCACCCACGGGAGCGGACCGCTGCGCCATCCGGCCTTCGCCTCTTCCTTGGCGGCGTCCTTCGCGGCGTCCTTGGGAGCGTCCTTGGCGACCTCTGCGTCGCCCTTGGCGCTTTCCCCGGCGCCCGCCTCGGGAGCCGTCTTCGCTTCGGCGGGCGCCTTCTCCTCAACCTGAGGGGCGGAGGGTGTTTCCACAGCCGCCTGCTGCGCCTGCGCCGCCTTGGCGGCTTCGGCGGCTTCGGCGGCCTGGGCGGCCTGAGCGTCCTCGGCCGCCTTCTCGGCGGCGGCCTTCTCTTCGGCGGCCTTCACCGCAGCGGCGTCGTTTTCAGTCTCCCATTCGGTGAGCGCCCTGCGGCCGGCGTCGGCGACCACTTCGGGCTTGGCGCCCTTCGCGGCTTCGGCGAGCTGCACGGCGGCGACTTCGGCGGCGGCCGTGTGGGAGCGGCGCTGCGCGTCGATCAGATTCTGCGTGGGCCCGGGCACCTCGACCCCGGCGCCGTGCACGCGCCGGAAGGCTTCGAGGGGATCAACCGCAAAGACCTCCTCGCTCGTGGGCGAGGCGAGCATGCCGCCCGCGACGATCTTCGAGGGATCGCCGGCGATGAAGGCCCGGGGATTCTTTTCCGTGAGGGCCGCGGCGACCTGCTCGAGGAGCGCGCCCGGATAGCTCGGCCAGTAGAGCTTCGTGATCGACCAGAGCGTCATGTCGAGCTGCACGGGGAAGGATTCGTTCGGGTTGAAGCCGTTCAGCGCCACGTACTCGCGCACGACCACCGGGCCGGAGCGCCCGATGCGGCGCGGGGGCTTCTTCGCCGCGTGTTCGGCGACGGCCGTCTCGACGGTGGGAGCCGCCTTGGGTTCGGCCTTCGGTTCGGTCTGGGGCTGCGCCTTGGGCTCGGACTTCGGTTGAACCTTGGGCGCGGCGGCGGGCTCCACGCTCTCCGTCACGGCCTTGGATGCGGCGGGCTGCGCCTCTTGGGCCTGGGCTGCAGGCGTCTTCGCCGGCGCCTCGGCCTTCGCGATGACGATGAAAGCGCCCTTCGCGGGATCGAGGTGATACTCGCGCACCGTGACCGCGCCCCCCGCGTTCATTTCAATGAGGAGCGGGAAAGCGGTCGAGACGTTCTGCTTGCCCGTGACGCGCACGCGCACGACGTTCGATTCGCTCTTCAGGCGCGCCATGCGCAGGTCGAGCGCCTCCTGCGGCCACTGCACGCCTTCGCGCAGATAGGTGGCCGGGGGCGCCACGCGCACGAGCAGCGGCGAAATGTTGAGATCGACGTCCTTGATGTCGAGCGTCGCTTCAAAGGGTTCGCCCGGAACGCTCTGGACTTCAAGTTCACCGAGGGACACGGCCCCGGCGGCGGAGGCGGCGGCGGCGAGCACCGCCGCGGCAAGCACGGAAATCTTTATGGACATCGGCATCAAGCGGAGAAGTTTGCGGGGGCGCTCGCGTCCGGTCGGCCGGGGCGGCGTCCTTCTCAAAGGAAGAACGGCCCGGCGGGCGGCGCCCCGCTGATTTGGTGGATGATACCGCAGGGGGCGCGCTTCTCCTCCGGCGCCCGTCCGGCGCGCACCGGCGCACGCCCCGCTCAGGGCTGCGGCTTCTTCGCGACGACGATCTCCGCGTCGGTCGCCGACGCAACCTCATAGGACGAGCCCTCCAACGCCTTCGCGACGGCGTCGCGGATGCTCATGCGGCCTTCGACCGGAGCGATTCTGAGCGCGGCGAGCTCCCGGTCCGTATAGCGGATGAAGCACCCGGAGGCGTGGGCGAGGGCCTGCGCGGTCTCGTCGAACCGCCTGTCCTTGAAGCTGTAGGGGTGATCGGCCACGACCCTGAGGCACCCGCGGCCGGGACCTGGGTCGGGTGCGGCCGAGCACCCGAAGCGGCCTCCGTTTTCTGCGGCGCTCCGACGCCCGACCCTTCCGGGGCGGGCGGCGTCTGCAGATTCGATTGAGCGGTGGACTCCACCGGAGCGGCGGGTGCGGCCGGTTGGGCGGGCTCGGTCTTCGAGCAAGCCGCGACGAGACCGAGCGCCGCGGCGGCGATGCCGAGGGCGGCGCGGGTGCGCAGGACGGACTTCATGACGAACTTTCTCCAATACGAATTCGTCCCGCCGAATGGGTCTTCCGGAGGGAAGCCTTTATGCGGGACGATTCGGGTCACTCGACTAGCAGCGCCCTTTATCGGGCACGGTTTTAGTCTATGAGGGAGACCCGCGGCGCTTCCTTTCGAAATGCTTGCCGCAGGCAAGCAGATCTTGCTGAGGGCGGCGGACGGAAGCCTTCCGTCACGAATCCGCCCTTTCGGCAACAATGAGCCGAGGGCCCGCGTCAGCCCTCGGGCGTCACCTCGCGGCCGATCAGGTCGTGCTCTTCATTGGCGGTGATGCGCACCTTGACGATGTCGCCGGGCTGGAGCCTGCGGTCGGTCGTGACGTAGCAGACGCCGTCGATGTCGGGGGCGTCGGACTTCGTGCGGCCCACGGCGACGCCGTCCTCGTCGGGCTCCTCGTCGATGATCACGTCCTCGACCCCGCCGATGCGGCGCGCGAGCTTCTTGAGGGAGATCTCGGCCTGGAGCTCCATCAGACGGCGGCGGCGGTCTTCGCGCACCTCGTCGGGGAGTGCCCCGGGGAGGTCGTTCGCGGCCGCGCCCTCGACGGGCGAGTAGGCGAAGCACCCGACGCGGTCGAGCTGCGCCTCGCGCAGGAAGTCGAGGAGGTACTCGAACTCGGCCTCCGTCTCGCCCGGGAACCCGGCGATGAAGGTCGAGCGGATCGTGATGTCCGGGCAGGCGCGGCGCCAGGCGGCGATGCGCTCGAGGTTCTTCTCGCCGCAGGCCGGACGCTTCATGAGCTTGAGGATCCGCGGATGCGCGTGCTGGAAGGGCACGTCGAGGTACGGGAGCACCAGCCCCTCGGCCATGAGCGGCACCACGTCGTCCACCGACGGATACGGGTACACGTAGTGCAGGCGCGTCCAGATGTTGAGGCGCCCGAGCTCGCGGCAGAGGTCGAGGAGCTTCGTGTGCACCGGGCGCCCGCCCGCGAAGTCGAGGCGATAGCGGCGGTCCACGCCGTAGGCGGCCGTGTCCTGGCTGATCACGAGGAGCTCCTTCACGCCGGCGGCCTTGAGGTTCTCCGCCTCGCGCACGATGTCGCCGATCGGACGCGAGAAGAGCGAGCCGCGCAGGTTCGGGATGATGCAGAAAGTGCAGTGGTGGTTGCAGCCTTCGGAGATCTTGAGGTACGCGTAGTGCTTGGGCGTCAGGCGCACGCCCGCGGCGGGCACGAGGTCGTCCCAGGGATCGTGCGGGCGCGGCAGCACCCCTTCGACCATGCCGAGCACCTCGTCGACGCTGTCCGGGCCCGTGACGCCGATCACCTTGGGCATGCGCGCGAGGACGTAGTTGGAGCCGTCGGCCTCCTTGCGGCCGCCGAGGCACCCGCAGACGATCACGCGGCCGTTCTCCTTGAGCGCCTCGGAGATCGCCTGCAGGCTCTCCTCAACGGCTTCATTGACGAAGCCGCAGGTGTTGACGATCACGAGGTCGGCGTCCTTGTAGGTCGAGCCGATGCGGTAGCCGCGGGCGCGCAGCTCCGTGACGATGCGTTCGGTGTCGACGAGCGCCTTGGGGCAGCCGAGGGAGACGAAGCCGACGACGGGAATGTGCCGAGTCATGTGTGTGTGCGTGGGGTCTGTTATTGGTTTATATGAAATATTTTCGCCCGCCGTCACAAGCGGACGGCGGGCGATATTAGCCGGCTTCGGGCCCGCGCGGGGGCCGCGGCGGCCTGCTTTTTAGTGCGCCTCGGGCTCGATCCAGATGAGCGCGGCGTGGCGCCCGGAGCGCGCGCCGTCGCGGCGGTAGCTCCAGAAGCGCTTCGGGTCGGCGTAGGTCGAGAGACCGCAGTCGGAGACCGCCTCACGCGGGACCCCGACCTGCTCGAGAGCCTGACGGGCGAGTTCGCCCAAGTCGGCGAAGTACTTCCCCGGCGCTTCGGCGGGCCGGAAGGCCTTCTGCGCTTCGGGAAGGTGCGTCTTCATCGCGTCGAGGACGTCTTCGCCCACTTCGAAGGCTTCTTCACCGATGCGGGGGCCGAACCAGACGGCAAGCTCAGGCTCGGCTTCGCCCGCGTCCAGAAGCGTCTTTCTCATCGCGCGCACGGTCTCCTGCAGCACGCCTGCGGCGAGTCCGGGCCAGCCCGCGTGCGCCGCGCCGACGATCCGGCCCCTGCGGTCCGCAAAGAGGACGGGAAGGCAGTCAGCCGTCATCACGGCGCAGACGACGCCGGGAGTGGTCGTATAGGAGGCGTCCGCCTCGGGCTCGCCCA
Organism: Sutterella sp.; assembly: GCF_052272535.1. NCBI lineage: Bacteria > Pseudomonadati > Pseudomonadota > Betaproteobacteria > Burkholderiales > Sutterellaceae > Sutterella > Sutterella sp. The sequence goes on from NZ_DAVZJY010000067.1 coordinate 9,041, forward strand.
CAGCGTCGTCGGCGCGCAGCACCTTGACGCCGTGAACCTGCGTGAGCCACTTCGGCTCCGCGGGCAGGCACTGCGCGAGCATGCGGCGGTTCTGCTCGACGCACATCGCGAAGTCGCCCGTGTGGCGAGCGACGTTCATGCCCATGATGCCGTCGGGACCGCCCCAGGGGCCGCTCGAAATGCCGCCCGTGCGCTCCGTGAAGAAGGCCTTCACGTGCGCGGGGTGCCCGCCCGTCCATTCCGGGGTGACGCTTGCGATTTCAGACTTGAAGAGATTGGCCATGGCCTCAGCTCCGCTCAAAAACGGTGACGGGACGGTCCCAGGGCCCGAAGCCGAGGTCGTCCATCAGATTGATCATGTCCTCGGGGGGCTCGACGAACCACTGCATCTCCTCGCCCGTCACGGGATGCACGAGCCCGAGGCGCGAGGCGTGGAGCGCCTGGCGGTGGAAGTCGAGGAGGTTCTCCATCTTGACGGCGATGCCGGGCGCGCGGCCGCGGTAGAGCTGGTCGCCGATCAGCGGGAGGTCTTCGCCCGTGAGGTGCACGCGGATCTGGTGCGTGCGGCCCGTGTCGAGACGGCAGGCGACCCAGGAGACGGGAATGCCGTCGGCGCTCGACCAGTCCACCGTGCGGGCGCGCGTGCGCGCGGGCTTGGCGCGCACGCCCGTGGAGCCCGGGAATCCCTTGAAGCGGATGCGGCTGCGCGGATCGCGCCCGATCGGCACGTCCACGACGAAGTCGGGCGCGGCCGAGCCCATCGTGATCGCCCAGTACTCGCGCTTGACGCTCCTCTCCTGGAGCTGCCGCACGAGGTTCGTCTGCGCGGTGAGCGTGCGCGCCACCACCATGAGGCCCGTCGTGTCGCGGTCGAGCCGGTGCACGATCCCCGCACGCGGAACGTCCTTGAGTTCCGGATAGCGGAAGAGAAGGCCGTTCAGGAGCGTTCCGTCGGGATTCCCCGCGCCCGGGTGGACGACGAGTCCGGCGGGCTTGTTGACCACGATGATCGCGTCGTCCTCGTAGACCACCTCGAACTCCACGTCCTCCTGCGGCTCGAAGGCGAGCGACTCGTCGAGGCGCGGCGCTTGCGTGAGCTCAATCTCGTCGCCCTCGGTCGCCTTGGCGCGCACCTTGGTGACGACGGCGCCGTTCACCTTGACGGCGCCCCCTTCGATGAGCTTCTGCAGCCGCGCGCGGGAGACGTCGGGCAGGTGGGCCGCGAGGACCTTGTCGAGGCGCTCACCCCCAGAACCCGGAGACCGTAAACTTGGGCGGCTCCGGGGC
>NZ_DAVZJY010000068.1:0-10297 GCF_052272535.1 Sutterella sp.
AGGAGGTTTCTACGGCGAAAGAGTTAGTGCCGGACAGGCTCTTGGTCAAAAAAATTGAGCACCTCCTCGCGTCGCCCGCAGCTCCAGGACAAAAGAAGAGGCCGCCCGGGCCGCTCCCCCATCCGGAGCGTCGCCCGAGCGGCCTCATGGCGCTATGAGCCTCTCAACGAGAGGAAGCGCTTACTTTTCGAACGCGGCCTTGATGTCCACCGGCATCGCCTGGTAGCCCGTCGTCGATTCGACGCGCATCTCAACTGAGGGCTCCTTCGCGCCCCACTTGAACTCCTGCATGTAGGGGTTCGGGGCCGAGGTGAACGCACCCGTCTTGATGTCGAAGGACGCGCCCGCGGTGGCGGAGTAGACGAAGATCGAATCGTGGTCGGCGTGGTACTCGGTGAGCGAAGTCACCGGGCTGAACCAGTCGTGGCCCGCCTCCTTGCCGTAGCTCCAGATCTGCTCGACCGTGCCCTTCTTCTCGTCAACCTTGAAGACGACGGCGCGCGAGTACTTCATCTCGGGGAGCGGCGGCTGCTCCATGCCGCGCGCATCGCCGTTGTCGAAGGCCGTGAGGTACACGACGCCCGGCTTGCTCTTGGAGTCGATGCGGAAGGCTGTGTGCTGCGTCCACGTCCAGTCGAAGTCGCCTTCGCACGAGGCGTCGCCGCACTTGATGGGCGCGCCCTTGGCGTCGACGGGCTTCAGGACCTTCGAGGCGAAGTCGCCCTTCCAGCCGCGCGGCGCGCCGAGGATCCACTTCACCTTCTTGTCGCGGCCGATCTTGATGATCGCGGACTGGTGGCGGGAGCTCACGATGATCGAGTCGTCGGTCGGGTCGTAGTCGACCGAATTGACGTGCACCCAGTTGCGGCCCACGCCCGTGCCCGGGATGTCGCCGAACTGATCGGATTCGTTGAGCTTCTTGATGTCCTCTTCGGAGAGCGTCTGGCCGGCCTTGGAGGCGTCGATGTTGAGGCACACCGCGCCCTGGTCGAGGGCCTTGATCACGGAGGAGCGGTACGGGTCGAGGATGTCGAAGAGACGGAATTCGTCCACGACGAAGCCCGCTTCATCCACCTCGGCGATCACGTCGCGCACCGTGCGCACGTTCTTGCCGTTCGGGAGCTTGGTGTTGGAGCTGCCGACGCGCAGGAAGTAGTGGCCGTTCTGCGCCGGGTCGAGCGAGTGGCTGAAGTCGTTGTAGCTCATCGGCAGACGGCGGTTCCAGACCTTGCGGCCCATCAGGTCGTACTTGACGTAGCGCTGGCCGTAGCCCCAGGTGAAGGCGCCGTCCTTGTTCTGACGGAAGCCCATCATGTCGCCGCCGTAGTAGATCGAGTCGACGTTGTAGATGGGCTTCACGAAGAGGTACCAGCGGTATTCGCCGGCCGTGTCGACGATGCCGATCTGCGGATAGAACGTCCACTGCAGCGCGCCGCCCATGGGGTTGTTCCAGACGACGTGCGCGCCCTTGCCCGAGAGGTCCTGGGCGTTGTTGAGCATGTAGAGGCGGTCCTTGAACTCCTGGTCCACCTTCACCGGGTGGACCTTCGGGAGGGCGGAGCGCTCAAGCGCGAGGCCGGAGGCTTCGCCGTAGAGGGGCGAGCCGTAGATCTTGTAGACGTCGGAGAAGGTCTCCTTCTTGCCGTTCAGAACACGCGTGTAGTTGACCTTCACGGAGTTGACGTAGTCCGGATAGAGACCGAAGACCGGAATGCCGCCGTGCGTGAGGAGCATGCGGCGCGAGACCTTGTACTTGATCTCCTGGCCCTGGGGCTTCGGGAGGATCGTCACGGTCGCGTCCTCGATCTGATAGCCGCCGTTGCGGATGACGGCGGTGAGGGGAGCGACTTCGTAGGGGTTGACTATGATTTCGCCCAGGTGCCCCTGAACTTCATAGGTCGTGCCGGGGCCCGACGGGCCGCCCATCGCCATGGCGGCGGCGGGGAGCGTCATGAGCGCGAGCATCGAGAGTTTGAAGGCGGTGGTCTTCATGGTCCTTTCCTTTTTCTGTTTTTGAAACGGCTCCAAAGCAGGGCTCGTCCGAGGGCGAAGCGCTTCGCCGGAGGAACGTTTCGTGCGTCTGGTCCATGTCCGCGGGGAGGGGAGCACCCCGTCCGCGGGCAACGGGAAGATTCTCCCGTCATACGGAAGGGACCGCAATGGTCGGATTTCTTTAGAATCCGGGCGCCTCCATGAAAAGTTTCTTTCACAAAATGAAAAACGACGCCGACGAATCGCTCTCCCGGGCGCTCCTCATCTTCCTCACGACGCTCCATGAACAGCGCCACCTCGGGCGCACCGCGCAGCGGCTCTCGATCAGCGTTCCGAAGGCGAGCCGCATGCTCGCCGAGGCGCGCGAAATCTTCGGCGACCCGCTCTACACGCGCTTCGGCCACGGACTCGCGCCCACGCCGCGCGCCGAGGAGGTGACCGTCCAGGCCGAGCGGGTGCTCTCGGCGATGAAGCAGCTCTTCGCCGAGGAGGCCTTCGACCCCTCGTCGATGAACCGGGTTTTCCGCATCGCGTGCCTCGACAATGCGGTGCCGATCATGATCGAACCGGTGATCGAGGCGCTCATGCACCGTGCGCCTCATGCGGGCCTCGCGCTCATCCCGCACTCGGAGCTGACGCTCCTCAGGCTCCGCGCGGGTGACCTCGACTTTGCGATTTTCCCGGCCGTGCAGCTCCCGGAGGACTTCGAGAGCGTGGCGCTTCTCAAAACGCCCTACGTGAAGGTCGTGCGCGCCGGGCACCCGCTCGAGGAGATGCTGCGCACGGAGGGCGGCCCCGACGGGCTCCCCGCATCCCTGATCGAGCGCTGGCCGCGCGTGCAGATCTGCGTGCACCCGGACACGGACGGCGTGGACGAAGGCGTGCCGGGCGCGTGCACGATTCCGCTCAAAACGTCCGACACGATGATCTGGACGGAGTATTGGCTCGGCGCCGTACGGCTCATGCACCGCACGAACGGCGTCTTGACGCTCCCGTGGCGCACCGCCCGCGCGCTCTCCTTCGACCGGCCGCTCACCGTCCTCGGGCGCGTCGAGAGCGTGCCCTGGCTCGAGCCTTCGCTCATCTGGCACATCCGCTCCATGCGCGACGTCGGGCACGAGTGGCTCCGGAGCCTCTTCATCTCGGAACTGCGCGGCGGGATGCAACCGCTCGAAGGCGACGAGCCCATCTACGGGCGGATTTCAGAGGGCGGGCGCATCGACTCCTGACGGCCTTCTGATCAAGGCCCGGAGGTGCCCTGCGCGCTCCGCCGGCCGCAACCGGGTTTGCGACGGCGCTGTTTTGATTTCCGCAACCAGCGCTTCCATTCCGCATGCCGACTGGGCAGGTTCTTCCCCGGGGCGGTGGCTACGACTTTCTGCCTAAACTTGAAGGATCGCCCCTTCTGCAGGTCCGACGCCCGGCCGCGACCCCCGCCGCCGGCGGAACGCCCGCGTTCCGCATTCAGACGCCGCTCCGCCCGAGGCCGATGCCTTCCAAAGGAGAAACAAATGAAAACCCGCGTCAAGCTTCTCTGCGCCGCGCTCGCCTGCGCCGCTCCGATCGCCGCCATGTCCATGGGCGGCGCCTCGGGCCCGGCCACGAACTACATCATGCAGGGCCACATCGGCGAGGTGATGATGAATCCCTACGAGATCGCGCCGCTCACCGCGATCATCCGCGACGGCGGGTATACGCTCTCCGACGTGACGGTGCGCATCGTTCCGAAGCCCGACGGGCGTGAGATCAAGTACACAGTTTCGCGCGAGCAGCTCCTCACCCACGGCGGCGTGCCGGTCTTCGGCCTCTACCCGGACTACCTCAACCACGTCGAAGTCTCCTACACGCGCGAGCTGCGCGGCAAGAAGGAGAGCTTCAAGGACACCTATCAGCTCTATGCGCCGCCCACGTACACCGAGGTTGCGGGCATTCCGACGGAGCGCCACACGCTCTTCGGCACCAAGGTGAAGAAGGTCGATCCGGAATTCGCCGACCGCCTCTACTTCATCAACAACCTCGCCGAGAAGTCCGGCATCGGCACGCGCGCGGTCTGGAACAACCCCGAGGGCGGCGCGCTCCAGTGGGTCTTCTTCCCGCAGAACGCCGTGATCGACACGGCGGGCGACATCCGCTGGTACATGTTCGCCAATCCCATCTTCGACCTGAACAACATCTACAAGTCGGGCGTCATGATGGGCTTCAAGCAGAACGACGACGGCATGCTCACCTGGGGCTTCGGCCAGCGCTACGTGAAGTACGACATCATGGGCCGCGAGGTCTTCAACCGCCGGCTTCCCTACCGCTTCAACGACTACTCGCACTCGATGGACGACGCGCAGAACGGGCACTACTTCCTGCGCGTGGCGAGCTCGAACTTCATCCGGTCCGACGGCCGCCACGTGCGCACGGTGCGCGACGTGATCGCCGAGGTGGACAAGAACGGCGTGGTGGTGGATGAATGGCGCCTCGCCGACATCCTCGACCCGTACCGCGACAACGTGCTCAAGGTGCTCGATCAGGGCGCGGTCTGCCTCAACATCGACGCCTCGAAGGCCGGCAAGACCCTCACCGACGAAGAGATCGCCGAGCTCGACAAGCAGGGCCACTTCGGCGACGTCGTGGGCACGGGCCCGGGCCGCAACTGGGCGCACGTCAACTCCGTCGACTACGACCCCGAGGACGACTCGATCATCGTGAGCTCCCGCCACCAGTCCGCGATCATCAAGATCGGCCGCGACAAGAAGGTGAAGTGGATCCTCGGCTCGCCCGAGGGCTGGAAGAAGCCCTTCCAGCCGATGCTCCTGACGCCTGTCGACAAGAACGGGCAGCCCATCAAGTGCGAAGGGAGCAAATGCGAAGGCGGCTTCGACTGGACGTGGACGCAGCACACCGCCTTCAAGATCGACGAGAAGAGCAAGGGCGACGTGATCTACGTTTCGGCCTTCGACAACGGCGATGCGCGCGGCATGGAGCAGCCCGCGCTGCCCGAGATGAAGTACTCCCGCTCGGTGATCTACAAAATCGACCAGAAGAAGATGACGGTCGAGCAGGTCTGGGAGTGGGGTAAGGAGCGCGGCCACGACCTCTTCAGTGCGGTCACGTCGCTCACCGAATACCAGCCCGACCACGACTCCGTGATGATGTACTTCGCCACGGCGGGCGCGCAGTATGACCTCAAGACCGGCGCCTTCAACACCGCGCCGAACCCGACGATCTTCGAGTTCAAGTGGGGTGCGAAGGATCCCTCGGTCGAGATTCAGCTCCTTGACTGCACGGGCTACCAGGCCTGGCCCTTCAACATCCAGAAGGCCATGGGCGCGAAGGCCCAATAACCGCTCCGCCGCCCGCGCGCCGGGCGGCGCGCATTCCGGTCATCCATGAAGAAGGCCGGTCCGGATTCGTCCGGGCCGGCCTTTGCATGGAGGAGGCAGTCCTGCGCTCGAGTGCGGCTACTTTTCCCAGCGGTTGAACCCGTTCACGACGTCCCAGGCGACCTTTCTCAGGAAGGCCGCCGTCTCAGCCGGGAGGGGCTTCTCGCATTCGCCGAGGTAGTTGATGTCGGCAGGCGACCGGTGGAAGAGCGTTGCGTAGAGGACGGCCCCGTAGAGGTACGTGCCCGCGGCCGACGGATGGCTCTTGTCGGGCATGTAGAGCTCAAGTCCGGGCTTCGCCTTGATCGCCTCCATGAAGGCGAGGCCGACGGGAACGACGCGCATGTTCGCCTTGTTGGCGATGCGGATGGTGTTGTCGGCGAGTTTGGCGATGTCCTCGGGTTTGTCCTTCTTCGGCCAAGTCATCACGAGGAGCGGCGTGCTGCCCGCGCGGCGGATGACGTCCGCTTCGGAGACGGCGTACTTCTCGAAGTAGGGCAGGCGCTTCTTCGAGGTCGCGCCCGCGGAATTCTCCTGCAGCAGCACGACGTCGAACATCGGGTGCACCAGCCTGCCGTCCTTCACCTCTGCGTACGGGTCCTGCTCGTGCGGCGAGAGTTGGAAGTTCATGTCGTGAAAGGAGAGCGAGCCCGACGAGATCGTGAGGAGGCGCGTCTTCATGTTTTCTACGGGCGAACCGTTCTTCATGAAGCCGCGCAGATAGGTGTGCACGCCGCAGTTGTAGAACGAATACGAGTTGCCGACGAGGAGCGCGACCTTCGGCGTCTTCTCGAGCGGCGCCGTGACCGCGGGGGAGACGGAGTTTCCCAGGGCCGAAGCGGTTCCCTGAAGAAGGACTCCGGCAAGCACCGCGCAGAGTGCGCCGCGCACGTGACCGCTACCGGCACCCGTCTGCGTCGTTTCGTTCTTCACGCCCTGGGTGCTCCAATTCGTCCGCAGGCTGCTCTCGTCCGAATGAACGTAGGCCGCGGCGGCGTAGACGTGCGTGCGCTTCGAGAGCGGGTAGAGGTAGCCGACGGCCGCCTTGGACTCTTCCTCATTCCCGCCTGCGCCTTTGTCACCGCGATCATCAATGCGGCGATTCCGTCGGCCGCGGGGTGCGCTGCGGCCGTCGCGACGACGCTGCTGCCCGTCATGCTCCGCGCGGGCATCTCGCCGGCGGGCGCCGGCGCGGCGATCCTCGCGGGAACCTACGGGTCGAGCTTCAATCCGGGCGGCCCGCATCCGGTGATGATCTCCGGCATGGCCGGGATGGAGCCGATGGAGTTCATCCTCTCGCACGGGACGATGTACGGCTCGATGGCCGTGCTCGGCGTGATCGGCCTCACCGTCGTCGAATTCCTCCTCAAGGACCACAAGGGCTCGGGCAACGCCGAAATGGGCGAGATGGCCGCGCAGCCGATCGAGCGCATCAACCTGCTCTGGGCCGCCGCGCCGCTCGTTCCGCTCGTGATTCTTCTCCTCGGCGACACCTGCGTGCCGGCGCTCAAAATGGGCGTGGCCCACGCCATGCTGATCGGCGCCATCTATACGCTCATCGTGACGCGCGCCAATCCTCAGAAGGCCGTGACGGAGTTCTTCAACGGCGCGGGCAAGGACTACGGCAACGTGCTCGGCATCATCATCGCGGCGAGCGTCTTTGCGGGCGGCCTGCGCGAGGCCGGGCTCGTCGACGCGCTCATCGACGCGCTGAAGAACGTCGGCGACTTCGCCCGCGTAGGGGTCGGCCTCGGCGTCTTCCTGATGGCGGTCCTCACGGGCTCGGGCGACGCGGCGGCCTTTGCCTTCAATGAAGCCGTGACGCCGCATGCCGCGCAGCTCGGGATGACGATTTCCGACCTCGGCAACACTGCGCTCATGTCCGCGCAGCTCGGTCGCACGGCAAGTCCCGTGGCGGGCGTCGTGATTCTGCTCGCAGGCATGTGCAGGGTTTCGCCCTTGGAGCTCGTGAAGCGCACCGCCGTTCCGATGGTCGTCTGCTTCGTAAGCTCGCTCGTCTTCTTCTGACCTCGCTGCACTCAGGCGGTCCGTTCTCGTTCCGGGGGCGGGTCGCCTTTGCGCAGGAGAGTCCCGATTCGGCTCGATGCGGGTGAAAGCGGCGGATCAAGCTTCTGCGGGAGAGCCGCAGGGCGCTCGACCGTCGGCCGGGGCGGAGCGCGCGGGTGTCCGTGCCCCAAGTCAAGCTCTCGCTCAAACTCCTCCCTGCGTCAAGGGGGGGCTCATAAACGACCTTCTGATGGAGAAATATGTTGCGTGCATGGTGTTGAAAAAAACAACAAAACGCGCAACATCTTGATATATTTGCGTTTTTGTATACGGTAAGCGCTGTTCCTTGGCATGGTGTTATGCCTCGTCTATCATTGACGATAGTTGATTCTTTTACCTTTTTAAGGTTTGCAAATGAAGAAAACCTATATCGCCATCGCTCTGGCTTCAATTTTTACCGTCGGCGGAGCATATGCCGCCGACACGGTGAAATACTTGAACGATCAGGTTGATCTGATCGTGGGCGAGGGTAAGGATTGGAATGAGACCGTAAATACGGAATACAAATACATCGTTATGGCCAGTGACGGCAAAACCCACACCATTGCCGGCGGTGCCATTACGGTGACGCATAAACCGGCTCCGGATAACAGTGGATCTTTTCAGGCGTCAAACGGCAGCACGCTGAACATCTCGGGGGCTGACAAGCTCACGCTTTCCCTGACGTCTGAAACCGTGCGTCCAAATCTCGTACATGCATTCGGCGGGACGATCAATCTTGAGGCAGTCAAAGATGTTGTGCTGACGGGAGAACATGACGGCAGCGTCGTCATGGCGCAGGCCCTGCCCGGCAACTCGGCGCTCATGAATATCACTTCTACGGCAGGCAGCGTCACCATCGAGTCGGCGGATCGCGGCGCCGTTCTTGCTGGCCTGCTTCAGCAGGAACTTGAAAATCGCACTACTGAAGTGAAGATCTCTGCCGCCAAGAACGTTACGCTCAGGTCCGGCACCAATTCAGCCGTGCAACTGTTCAATAGAAATTACCCGGAGCATGGATGGCAGTCTGATGCGGGCAGCGCCGTCATGAGCGTGACTGCGGGCGAGGCTCTCACCATAGCCGGCGTAAATGGCGTGTATTCTCGGGTGACTCAGGGATCCTCTCAGCTGTCCTCCACGTTCACTGCGGGCAAGGCGATCAATATTGAAGCGACGCAAAACGCGCTCAACATGACCGGTGAGTCCACGGAGGGCAGAAACAGCGTCTCCTTTGATGCGCCAGAAATGAACTTCACGAGCACTCAGGCGGGCGCTACCACCATTAAGGTTTCCGAGAAGAACTCCACCGTCTCCTTCGGCAATCGAAAGACGCAGGGTGCCGTCACCATTTCTTCGAATAATGGCTACGCCATCGATGCGGGTGATTCCTCCACGCTGAACTTCACGAAGAGCGACGTCGTCGTCAACGGCAACGTTCGCTCCAACGGTACGATTTCCATCACCGACACGGCTTTCACCCTGACGAACGGCGCGAACTTTGAAGCCATCGACCTCAACGGCTCCAACAGCTCCATTGTGGTTGATGAGCTTTCCGTCGATTCTTCCACCGTTTTCGTTAAGAAAAACAACGTGAAGGATCTTGCGATCGTTGCCTCGTCGAATCTGAATGATCAGTATCAATCTGCTGAAGAAGCCGCAGCGGCGATTGTCGCAGCCTCGGACATCACCGACAACGAAGCGAATGGTGCTTCGCATAATTTCGCAGGCCTCTCCGGCGCGCTTTCCGACGCCTGGAAGTCGGATTCGACGGGCAAGCTGACGTCCGTCACGAAGAATCAGTCGATGGACGCCCTCGGCAACCTCAACGCCATGACGCTCGTTCAGTGGCGCGGCGAGATGAATCACCTCTCGCAGCGACTCGGCGACGTGCGCGACGCTTCGTCCAAGGTCGGCGCCTGGGCCCGCGTCTACGGCTACGACAGCTCCTACAACGACTCCGTTTCGATCGACTACAAGGCGAATTCGATTCAGGTGGGCGGCGACTACCGCATCGACAACACGTGGCTCGTGGGCGGCGCCTTCAGCTACACCAATGGTGAGGGTACGTTCAGCAACGGTTCGTCGGACTCCGACGGCTACTCGCTCGCGGCGTATGCTTCCGGCTTCTTCGACTGCGGCGCCTACGTCGACGTCATCGGCCGCGTCGGCCGTCTCTCCACCGACATCAAGTCGATGTCGGACACGAGCGTCTTCAAGGGGTCGTACGACAACACGACCTTTGGGCTTTCCGCCGAGGTCGGCTACCACTGGAAGCTCAACGACACCTTCTACGTCGAACCGCAGGCTGAACTCGCCTACGGCTTCGTCAAGGGCGACGACTTCACGGGCACCAACGGCGTGACGATTTCGCAGGACGACTTCCAGACCCTCGTTGGTCGTCTCGGTGCCCGCGTCGGCGCTACGTTCGCCGATGGGGCCGGCACGGTCTACGTCCATGCGTCCGCGAATCACGACTTCCTCGGTGATGCCGACTTCACGGCCAAGCACGGGACTGCTTCGCGCGACTTCTCCTACGACCTCGGCACGACGTGGTACTCCTACGGCGTCGGTGCGCAGTTCAACACGTCGAAGAACCTCAACTTCTACGGCACGCTTGAGCGCGCCAACGGCTCGGAGTATCAGGAGGACTACCGCTACTCGGTCGGCATGAGCTACCGCTTCTAAATGGTCTGCAATACGCAGCCATGACTGAGAATTCGCATCCTTGAGATGCGGCTCGATGCCAGCCCCAGGGCTGACGCGTAGCAGGCTCTAATTGCTTGTTGTGCGCCAGCCCTAATTATTTGTTTTTTACGAGGAAAAGCTTGCTCTTTATCTTGATAAGTGCTAAAATATGAGAGTATCAAGAACCATGGGGCGATCATGAA
>NZ_DAVZJY010000069.1:0-10283 GCF_052272535.1 Sutterella sp.
AAGACAAAAAAGGAGGCGGACCGCACGCAGGCGGCCGCCCCTCTCGAATGAACCGAAATCCGGAGCGCCTCAGGCGGCGGGTGGTTCACGCCGCCGCCCCCTCTGCGGGCTACTCCAGTTCGGCGTTCAGATAATCCATGCCGGCGTCGAGCTGGATGAAGAAGTTCTTGAGGTTCTTCACCTTGGCCGAAACGTTCTGCTCAACCACGAGCGGAATCCAGGGCGCTTCGTCCCACGTGGTCTTCTGCGCGGCGTCGTAGAGCGCCTGCTTCTTCGCGCGGTCCGTGGTCTTCAGTGCATCGGCGAAGTTCTGGTCGAGCACCGGGTTCGAGTAGAAGCCGTAGTTGCCCGCCACGGGCGCCCAGGACTCGGTGGCGAGCAGCGGACGCACCGCCCAGTCGAGTTCGCCCGTCGAGGAGGACCAGCCGGCGTAGAGCATGTTGAGCTTCGCCTCCTCGGGCTTGTGGAGGAGGTAGGCCGTGCGCTGGCCCGACTCCATCGCCATGACGGAGACCTTGACGCCCACCTGAGCGAACTGCTGCTGCAGGAACTGAATGACCTTCTGCGCGGTCGTGTGGTTGTAGAGCGACCAGAGCGTCGCCGTGAAGCCGTTCGGGTATCCCGCCTCCTTGAGGAGCTCGCGGGCCTTCTTCGGGTCGTAGGGCCAGGCGCCGAACTGCGTCGCGTAGTCCACGCCCTCCGGGGCGATGCCGGTCGCGGGCATGGCGAAGCCGTTGAAGGCGACCTTGGCGAGCGCGGCCTTGTTGATCGCGTAGTTGAGCGCCTGACGGACCTTCGGGTTGTCGAAGGGCTTCATCTTCGTGTTGAAGGCGACGTAGCGCTCGATGATCGAGGGCGAGACCGTGACGTCGATCCCTGGTTCGCCTTCGAGGGTCTTCACCTGTTCGGGAGGAACGGGGAAGATGAACTGCGCCTCGCCCGTGCGCAGCATCGCCACGCGGGTGCTGTTTTCAGGCACGGGCTTGAAGGTGATGCCGTCCAACTTCGGGAGCCCCTTCTGCCAGTAGTTGGGGTTCTTCACGACGTGAAGGATTTCCGACGGGTTGTACTCGGCCATCGTGTAGGGGCCTGTGCCGCAGGGATGGAAGGCGATCTGCTTGCCGGGATACTTCTCGAGCGCCTTCGGGCAGATCATCACGCCCGCCGGGTGCGCGAGCTGGTTGATGAAGGCCGAGAAGGGCTTGTGCAGCGTGATGCGGACCGTGTAGGGATCGACCACTTCGGTCTTCGCAATGTTGTTGTAGAGCGAGTAGCGCCGCAGGGCGTTCGCCTTGTTCGTGACGCGGTCGAAGTTCGCCTTCACGGCGCCGGCCTGGAATTCCGTGTCGTCGTGGAACATGACGCCCTTGCGCAGCTTCACGGTGTAGACCAAGCCGTCATCGCTCACCTCGTAGCCCTCGGCGAGGACGTTCTTGAGCTTCATGTCCTTGTCGAGTCCGAAGAGCCCCTCGTACATGGACTTGGCGGCCGTCTGCGAGAGCGTGTCGCCCGCATCGTAGGGATCCATCGTCGTGAAGGTGGAGGCGATGCCGACGGTGATTTCCTTCGCGGCGGCAGGAGCCGAGGCGAATGTGGTGAGGGCGCCCGCGAGGGCGAATGTGAGTGCGGCGGCCTTGAGGTGCTTCATGATGGGGCTTCCTTCGTGCTTTGAAACGATCTTCCTTGGACGCCCTGCGGCGCACCCATGCGGGGCCGGATGCGCATCACGAGGGCGTCTCGTGTGCGTGCTTTTATTCTGAGCAATCTTCGTGCCAGACCGTCGCCGCCGCCGGGCCCGGGACACGAAGGCGCAAAGGGCGGCGCGGACCCTGCGGTCCGGCCGCCCTTCGCGAGGAGATGCTCCAAGCGCGGAGGACTACTTCACGTCCACGCCGCTGAACTCAAACCCGCCGTCGGGCTGGATGTAGAAGCCCGAGACGTTCTTCGCCTGACCCGAGACGTTCTGCTCGGTGACGAGGTAGATCCACGGGCAGTCCTCCCAGACGGCCTTCTGCGCGCTCGAGTAGAGGGCCTGCTTCTTCGCCTTGTCGGTCGTGCGAAGCGCCTCGCGGAAGTTCTCGTCGAGCACCTTGTTCGAGTAGTAGCCGTAGTTCACCGCGACGGGGGCCCAGGAGGCCGTCGCGAGGAGCGGCCTCAAGGCCCAGTCGAGCTCGCCCGTCGAAGAAGACCAACCGGCGTAGACCATCTTCAGCTGGGAGTCCTTGGGCTTCTTGAGGAGGTAGCTCGTGCGCTGGCCGGCCTCCATCGCCATGACGGAGACCTTGACGCCCACCTGAGCGAACTGCTGCTGCAGGAACTGAATGACCTTCTGCGCGGTCGTGTGGTTGTAGAGCGACCAGAGCGTCGCCGTGAAGCCGTTCGGGTACCCCGCCTCCTTGAGGAGCTCGCGGGCCTTCTTCGGGTCGTAGGGCCAGGCGCCGTACACGTCGGCGAATTCAACGCCCTTGGGCGCGACGCCGGTGACGGGATCCGCGAGCCCGTTGAAGGCGACCTTGGCGAGCGCGGTCTTGTTGACGGCGTAGTTGAGGGCCTGGCGGACCTTCGGGTTGTTGAAGGGGGCGATCTGCGTGTTGAAGGCGACGTAGCGCTCGATGATCGACGGGGTCTTCGTGATCGTGAGGTTGGGTTCGCCTTCGAGGGTCTTCACCTGTTCGGGCGGCACCGGATAGATGAACTGCGCCTCGCCCGTGCGCAGCATCGCTACGCGCGTGCTGTTCTCAGGCACGGGCTTGAAGGTCATGCCGTCGATCTTGGGGAGGCCCTTGCGCCAGTAGTCGGGGTTCTTCACGACGTGGAGAATCTCGGACGGGTTGTATTCGGCGACCTTGAAGGGGCCGGTGCCGCAGGGATGGAAGGCGAGCTGCTTGCCCGGGTACTGCTTGATCGCGTTCGGGCAGATCATTGCGCCCGAGGCGTGGCCCAACTGATTGACGAAGGCCGAGAAGGGTTCGTGGAGCGTGAACTTCACCGTGTAGGGATCGACCACTTCGGTCTTCGCGATGTTGTAGTAGAGCGAATAGCGCCGCAGGGCGTTCGCCTTGTTCGTCACGCGGTCGAAGTTCGCCTTCACGGCGTCCGCCTGAAACTCCGTGCCGTCGTGGAACTTGACGCCCTTGCGCAGCTTCACCGTGTAGACCAGGCCGTCCGGGGAGACGGTGTAGGACTCGGCGAGGACGTTCTGGAGCTTCATGTCCTTGTCGAAGCCGAAAAGGCCTTCGTACATGGTCTTCGCCGCGCTGTAGGAGAGCGTGTCGGTCGCGTCGTATGGGTCCATCGTCGTGAAGGTGCTCGAAACGGCGACCGTGATTTCCTTTGCTCCGGCCGGAGCGGCCGAGAGTCCGATGAGCGCGCTCGAGAGGGCGAGCGCAGCCGCGGCATGGATGAGCTTCATTGCTTGCATTTGTGAGAAAAGGTGCTCCGCGCACGGCTCCGTTTCCATCAGGAATGGGGGAAGTCGTGGGGCTTTCCTCCTTCTAAGCAAGGGGCGTGCCGAAGAGGGCGTCGGGAGTGAACTACGGGAAAGCGTGCTCCTGCGCACCAGGGTGATGCGCGCCCGTTTGGGGTGCGTTCATGCATCAAAAGCGTGAACAGGCGAAGCTTTCGCGGGCGTCATCAAGCCGTCATGGAGCCGGCTCGGAGTGATTCCCGCTTCACGAGTTGGTCGCCGGTCTTGCGCCTTGAGACCGGCGCTTGGGTTTGGAGGCGGTGCGACGGGAGCGCCTTCGCGCTGCCGCTCGGACGGCGGCGGCATGAATTCACGGTCGATGGCGGCCGCTCTGGGTTAGGATCTTATGGGTGGAGGTGCGCAGCCGGGCTCCCTTCGTGCCGAAGCCTGCGGGCCTGCGATAGGCAGAGAGACGCCGGTAATGGCTGCCTCTCCCGTCGTCCAAGTAGGTTGCCGCCGCAACCTCGAATCCATACCGTAAGCATCATCATGCAGCCTCTTCCGTTCGGACTCTCCTCCTTTGAAGCGATTCGCGCCGGCAACGCCGTCTATGTCGACAAAACGGCGCTTCTTCCGGAGTTGGCGCAGATCGGCGCAAAGATTTTTCTCGCCAGACCGAGGCGCTTTGGCAAGTCGCTCCTCGTTTCGACGTTCAAGTCGCTCTTTGCGCACGGACTGCGGGACTTCAAGGGTTTGGCAATAGAGGGACTGTGGAACGACCGGACCTATCCTGTTGTTCATCTCGACCTTTCCGCTTTGCCCGAATTCAGGTCGCGGGGTCAGTTTCAAAGCGTCTGGACTGATTTGCTCGCTGCAAATTTTGCGACGGTCGGATTCCGCTTCGATTCGGCAAGCACCATCTCGTTCTGGCAGCAGTTTCGGTTGTGGCTGCGCTCGCTTCCCGTCCTTTCGCTCGTCGTGCTGATTGATGAATACGATGCGCCACTCACGAGGGTGATCAACGACGAAGATTCGTTCAATGAGGTTAGAGATCAGCTCAATGAATTCTTTCGCGCATTGAAGGAATGCGACGGAGCGCTGCGCTTCTTCTTCATGACGGGCATAACGAAGTTCAGCCACACCAGCATTTTCTCGGCCTTCAACAACCTTTATGACATTTCGCTCGAACCGCAGTACGGCGCGCTTCTGGGCTGGACGGAGGATGAGGTCAAGCAGTGCTTCGGCGAGTATGTCGGGCGGGCCTCCAGAGCCCTGAATGTGTCAACGGAAGAGATTGTCGACGGATTGAGGCGCAATTACGATGGATTTTGTTTTGAACAGACGGGATCCGTTCACGTTTTCTGTCCTTGGTCCGTACTCCATTTCCTGCGTTCTCCTGCAACGGGTTTCCAGAACTATTGGTATCGTAGCGGCGGACAACCGACCGTTCTGAAGAATTTTCTCAAGCGACACGCCATTGCCAATCCATTGAAATACGATGTACCGCTGAGTCTCCCGCTCTCCGAGCTGCAGGCGCCGCGGCAGTACGACGAACTTTCACTCGAAGTGCTTCTGACGCAGGCCGGGTACCTCACCATCCGGTCGGTGCGTTCTGATGAGGTCGTATTTCTCGGGTACCCAAACGAAGAGGTTTCGGTTTCTTTGGCGAGGCTTTATTCAGACGAGCTGCTGCGGGGGCGGCCCATGCGCGGCAATGTGGATGCGCGGCCGGCCGGAGAGGTCCTTGCTTCCGGCTCGCTCTCCGATGTGGTTGCGCTCTTTGGAGATGCATTGAACGCCATCGACTACAAAGACTATCCCATCAAGAGCGAGGCGCACCTTCGGGCTTATCTCCAAGTCCTGCTGATTGGTGCCGCCATGGTGCCTGAGGTGGAGAAGCATTCCGCGCTCGGGCGCAGCGATCTCGAGCTCAATGCCGGATGCCGCCGGTGGGTTTTTGAATTCAAGTATGTGGAACATGAGCGAGACGTTCCCAAACTGCTCAGGAAGGCGCTTGAACAACTCAGGGAGCGGCGCTATGGAGAAACGCCGCACGGCAGAACGCTCCTCAGGGCGGCGTTGGTTTTCGACGGCGCCAAAAGGCGCTTCGCCGCAGCGGAGATGCTGCACGAAGAGAGCGGCTGCGGTGCAAAGTAGCGCTTCAAAGTGAGCGGCTCTTTCAGGAGCCTGTGGAATGTCGTAGCCGCCTGTTGCGGGGATATGCCGCGAAAGGCTCTTGAGAGGAGCGCCGCCCTCCTGATCAGATACCTCGCCGGGCTTGCGCGACGGTAGGGCGACGCTAGCCTATTGCGGACGACTCAAAGGCGTCTGGAGCTCTGCGGCAGCGTCCGCGTTCACGGCGAGCCATCCTTTGAGCTCTGACGAGGCCGGATGGCGTCTCGGATCCCATGCTCCCGTAGAACGTCACTTCGATCACCTGCAGGTCGACGCCTTCTGCGGCGAGCTTCGGCTTGATGAAGTTCAGGATGTCGACGTGCGGCACGGGCGTGGCGCCGATGCGGATTACGTCTGCGGCCGACGCCGCCGTGGAGAAGGAGCCGAACGAAAGGAGGGCCGCTGCGGCAGCGATAAAGGTCAGTGACTTGATCATGGCGGAATCCCTCATGGACAACGACACGGGCTCTCGGGAGGAGACGTGTGGATTATTCCTGAAGCCTACGCGTGTCAAGGGACCGAGCGGCCGCGCGCCGCAACGTGGTATTACGACCTCGGCGCGACTTCGCCGCCGCAGAGCACCGCCCGCACGGCGCGGTGAATGGCTCGCGCGGCCGTTTCGATCATCTCGACCGAGGCGCTTTCCTGAGGCGTATGGGCGAGCCTGCCTTCGCCCGGTCCGAAGTAGAAGGCCGGAATGCCGAAGGCGCACATGTAGCCGCCTTCGCCCCAACCCGACATCGGCGTGGTCTTCAGGGGACGGCCCACCTCTTCGGTGAGGGCCGCGATCGCCCGGCGGCAGGCCGGAGCGTCCGTCTGGTCGGCGAGCGCGGGCCAATCGCCCGTGATGGTGGTCGAAGCCTTCACGTCGGGGAAGTCCGGATCCTGCCGGCACTCCTCGAGAACGCGCAGGATGCGCTCCTCCTGAAGCCTTCCCGTCTCCTCGCCCTGGAAGCGGAAGTCGATCGTGACGCTGGCGTGCGCGGGGACGACGTTCTCGGCCGCGCCGCCCGAAATCAGGTCGATCGAGCAGGTCTGCGGGCCCTTGGCGGGCCCCTCCTTCATCATTTCAGGAAGACGCTTCCTCGCCTTCACCGCGAAGAGGCAGGCCGCATCGACGGCGTTGACGCCGAGATGCGGGCGGCTCGAGTGCGCGCTGCGGCCCTCGAAGTCCACGCGGATCCAGGCGTCGCCGCGGTGGGCCGAGTGGATCTCCAGTTCGGTCGGTTCGGCGATGAGGCAGGCGTCGGGGCGGGGGGCTCCCGCCTCTTCGAGCGCCGCCTTGACGCCGCGCACGTTCGTCTCCTCGTCCGTCGAGAGGATGAGCCAGAGCGAGCCCGGGAGGTTCTCCTTCGAGGCCTGCGCGAAGGCGGCGATCGCCGCCGCGGCGCCGCCCTTCATGTCGGTCGCGCCGCGCCCGAGGAGCCTCCCCGCCTTCACGTCGCCCGAGAAGGGCGCCTCCATGCCGGCGGGCGGCACCACATCGATGTGGCCCGAGAGCATGAAGGAGGGCGCCTCGGGATCTGTGGATCCCGCGTGCGCGAGAAGCACGGGCGCGTCAGGGACGGCCGTGCAGACGTGCACCGTGACCGACGGGTCGGCGGACTCTTCAAGGATGTGCTTCACCGCCTCGACGACGTCGAAGACGGCGGGGGAGCCGGAAACGGAGGGAATGCGCACGAGCGTCTGCGCGATGGCGACGGCGTCGGGGAGTAGGAAGGAGGCCATGATGAATGAGGCGCGGCGCCGGGGAAAATTCCCGTCGTCCGCGTTCAGAAAGGTTGTCGTTCCTTTGAGCCTATCGCCCGGTTCCGGCGGGCGCCTGCGCAGATCGCCCTAGCTGCGTCTGCGCGGGCGCAAGAGGACGCGCCGCAGCGCGGCTGCGGCCGCTGGCCACCGGGGCGGGAGCGGGAGGCCCGCGGCTAGAATGCAGTTCCCTTCTGCGGCCTACGCCGCAGGCCTCCCGCCCCACTCTTTCGAAGCGTCCGTCCGGTTCCCGGCGGCTTCGCCCTTCTGCAGAAACAGGCCCGGTATGGAACTCGACCTCATCACCTTTCTGATCGTCTGTCCGCTCGTCTTTCTCGGCGCCCTCGTGGACGCCGTCGCGGGCGGGGGCGGCCTCATCGCGCTTCCGGCCTATCTGCTCGCGGGCGTGCCCGCGCATATGGCGCTCGGCACCAACAAGTGCTCGAGCTGCCTGGGCACCGTGGTCTCCGCCTTCCGGCTCTGGCGGGCCGGGTACCTCCACGTCGGCGCGGCGCTCCCGGCGGTGGTCTGCGCCTTCCTCGGGAGCGTCGGCGGCGCGAAGGCCGCGCTTCTTGTCCCCGAGCACGTCTTCCAGATCCTCCTCGTGGTGATGCTTCCCGTCGCGGCCTTCTTCGTCTTCCGGAAGAAGTCCATCCCCGCCGAGCGGGAACCCATGGACGAGCGGCGCCGGTTGATGATCATCGCGCTCTCTGCCCTGGTCTGCGGCGCCTACGACGGCTTCTACGGCCCGGGCGCAGGCACCTTCATGCTCCTCGCCTTCACTTTCTGGGGGCGCTTGGGCGTCAAGGAGGCTTCGGGCGAAATGAAGGCCGTGAACCTCGCGAGCAACACCGCGGCCTTCGTCACCTTCGCCGCAACGGGCGAGGTGATCTGGGCGCTCGGCCTTACGGCGGCGCTCTTCGGCATCGCCGGCCACTACATCGGCGCGGGGCTCGTGATCAAGAACGGCACGCGGATCGTGCGGCCGATCATCGCGGTCGTGCTCGTGATCCTCTTCGTGAAGACCGGTTGGGAATTGCTCGCCTGAGCCGGGTGCGGCGCAGGAGCCCGGATAAGGGCGCTGCGGCGCCGACGGGAGTCAGCGGCCTGCGAGCCGCCCGAGGATCATCCGGACCTCCTCGAAGGAGGGGGGCGTGAGGTCGTAGGCGCGGTGGATGTAGGCGCCGTCAAAGAGCGCCTCGATCGCCGCGGCCGTCGCGGGCGGAAAGAAGCGCATGAATTCGCGCCTCGAGCGGCGCAGCACGTTTTCCGCGAAGGGCTTCATGTCCTCGCGCCGGCTCGCGTACGCATAGAGCTCGAGTGAAAGCAGAAGCGCCCGCCGGTCCGCCGGCCCGCAGATGATGCGCGCCACCACGTCGAGCATCTCTTCGGGCGACTGCGCGGCCTGAAGCTGCGCGAGAACCGTCCGGGTCATCAACGCGTCGAAGCGCGCGAATGCGGCGCGCAGCAGCTCTTCGCGGTCCGTGAAGTGATAGGTCATCGAGCCGAGCGGCACGCCTGCCTGCTTGGCGACGCGGCGCATGGTGGTCCCCGCGACGCCCACCTCCTCGATCACCTCGATCGTCGCGTCGATGATGCGGCTGCGCCGCTCGGGGTCCCGCCGGCGCCGAGCGTGGGCGGGAGCGGGAACGTTGTAGGTGAAGACCATGCCGGTGGAGTCGGAGGGTTCGGCGGGAAGATCGTCAGTCATGGCGGCGGGCTGTTCGGGAAAGAGGTTGGCGCAAGTGTACAAACGTCCGGCACGAAAACGTGCGCCTCAGCCTTCCCGAAAACGAGACGCTCGAGGGCGGCGCCGTGTGGCTTCACTACGCCGTGAAGAACGTCTGAGAACTTCCCTTCGGGAGCAATCGCCGGAGCCTAACGAGAGAGTGAGTCAAACAACGCCCGCGGCGGGTCGCTCCATTTCATGCGACCGGTTGGATTCACGCAAGGCGCTCCTCCGTCCTTCTTCTTTCCGCCGCCCTCAGCGCGGCTCCTCTCACGGACCTTCCTGCTCTAGCGGGCGAACGGCTCGAGCAGATCGTGCAGGCGTAGCCTCCGCGCGTCGGCACGCCGGGCGACTGCCGTCCGTCCCCGGCAATCCAGAAAGAGGATTCCCGACGGCGATTCTGTTGATCTTTTAGTTCAGCCTATCTTCGGCTTTGGCGTACACAATTAATTTATCTCGTTTTCCGACACTAACCACCGCGACGACGAGAATGTCATCAATCACTTGATACACCAAGCGGTAGCCAACTTGCCTCAGCTTGATTTTGTAGCAATCAGGCAGGCTACGCAGCCGAGCAGATTCCACCCGAGGATTGAGTGCCCTTTCCTCTAGTTTTTTGGCAAACATACGTCGGATCGAGTGATCCAATTTTTCCCATTCTTTCGCAGCACTTTCGCGGAACTTGATCTGATACGTCATTGCAGATCCTTGGTTAGATCTACATCAACCAATTTTTCATGTTGGCGTTCCAACACCAACTGCCGAAGTTTTTCATCGTCAACCAATTCCATGAGTGCCGCATAAGCCTGCGCCGGAACACAATAGAACTCAGGGACATTGCGGTTCAAAATCGCCACAGTTTGTCCGTTGCCCGCCTGAACCGTTGCAGAGGGATTCTTCTTGAGTTCAGTGATGCTGGCTACGGTGTCGGCAAGAATTACAGAAGCCATAAAGCACCTCTTAAAGGTATCGTTAAAAGATTTTTAACAGGTCTGATTGTACCATCTTTCTACTCAAAGAAAAACCGAGGCTTCGTGCATGCATGTGGGTAGGCGTCGCCTCGTTGTGGGGCTGAACCTCCTGATGCAGATGGAATTTTGCGCATCCCATGCCCTGCGGGCGAATCCTGCAACGTTGATTTTTCTGAGCTTATCCGGCACTCGAATTCGGATTACGTCGTTGTGCGGTAGTCCGAGGCTGCCTCGGGTCAAGGCCCGGAGCCATTTA